>JALONW010000216.1 GCA_025454725.1 Anaerolineae bacterium | reverse complement strand
ATGATGTCACGGTTTAGGGAGGGATCAATCACCCGGATATATGATATGCTCTCTCGTCTGTAGCTCAGAAACAAGTGATCATCAACAGGCGACCAAGCAAACCCAAAATCGGCGGTCGTGTCATCGCTCAGTAAAATATGGGTCTTGCCGTCTGCGCTAAAGATACCCGCTTGGATTGGGTCTCTTTCACTGCTAAAGGAACTGTTAGAGCCGATGCGGTACGACGAATAGACAAACCAGCGCCCAGAACTAGACCACGAGACGAATTCGATGGAGTTATGGTCCGGTGGAATGATACCCTGTCCGATTTTTCGGCTGTCGGTGCCGTCGGCACGTTCGATGATGAAGGCCGATAAAATATCAGAAAAATAGTAGATATACGGTGCTGGGTCAGCCTGCGCCGATGATGCACTGCCTGTCAACACCCACAACCCCATCAAGCAGACTATTAGACGGCTCATCAAGACCTCCCAAGCGGTATTGAGCCACCCATTGTAGCGCCTGCTATTCTTATCTAGCCTTCTTATCCCCGCCGATACGCCAACGCCTGACCATCGCAGCCCTCACAGCACGTCGTCGGGGTCGAGTTCGACGTGCCAGCCGTTGGCGGTAGCCGCGTCACGTAGCGCGAGGCGCGGGTCGGGCGCGCGGACCAAGATTTGCCAGCGGAATACCTCCCCGATGCGGGCGTAATAGCACGGCGCGGGACCGATAATGTCGGTGCCGGTCAGCCCCAATTCCGCAATGCGCGCCGCCAGCGCCCGCGCACCTTGTTCGGCCAGTGAGCGCGCCCGCGCCGCATTGCGGTCTTTGAACACCACCCGCGCCAGCCGACGGTACGGTGGATAACCGAGTCGCTGACGGTAGGCCAGTTCCTGCGCGGCGAAACCGTCATAATCGTGGCGGCAGGCGTGCGCGATGGCGTAATGTTCCGGCGCGTGACTCTGAACGACTGCCCGCCCCGCCCGCAGACCGCGCCCGGCGCGCCCGACCGCCTGCGTGATGAGCTGAAACGCGCGCTCCGCCGCCCGGAAATCGGGGAGATGCAGCGCCACGTCCGCGCTGACCACGCCCACGAGCGTGACGCCGGGTAGGTCTAACCCTTTGGTCACCATTTGCGTGCCGACCAGCACATCGGCGCGGCCTTCCCAGAAGCGCGCCAAAATCGCGTCGGCCACTTCTGGACGGTGGAGCGCGTCGCTGTCCCAGCGCAGCACCCGCGCCGACGGGAATCGGCGCATCACCTCGGCCTCGACCTGCTGCGTCCCCGCGCCAAAGTAGCGGATTCGGTCAGAGCTGCACGACGGGCAGCGCATCGGAGCGGGCGAGTGGTGTCCGCATAGGTGACAGCGCAAATTGGAGTCATGTTCGTGGTAGGTCAGCGGCTGCTGGTCATTCGGGCAGCGGGCGACGTAGCCACAGTCGCGGCAAAAGACATAAGTGGACGTGCCGCGCCGGTTGAGCAGTAAAACGGCCTGTTCGCCGCGTGCGAGGGTCTCATCCAGCGCGCTGTATAGGGCACGGCTGAACAATGTCGCGTTGCCGTCGCGCAGTTCGGCGCGCATATCGACCAATGTGACCGGCGGCAGGCCGCGGGCTACCGCGTCGCGCTGGGCATCGTCATATTCGGGGAGCAGATGGGCGCGCGCGGCCTGCGATTCGGCGCGCAGACGGTGATTGTGCAGGCGGGCGGGCAGCTCCAATAACGTCAGCTCGCGGCGCTTGGCGCGCTCCATCGTCTCCACATCCGGCGTCGCACTGCCGAGGATTAGGACAGCGTCATGCGCCTGCGCCATCCACTCCGCGAGTCGGCGGGTGTCGTACAGCGGCGCGCTCATATTGCGATAGCTGCCGTCGTGTTCCTCGTCGATGATGATCAGGCCGGGGTCGGGCAGCGGGGCGAACAGCGCCGAGCGCGGCCCAATCACGATGGGGACAGCGCCATCCCGCGCTTGACCCCACACCCGGTAGCGTTCGGCCTCGCTCAGGCGGCTGTGGATGACCGCCGCTTGACCGGGGAAACGCGCCCGCACCCGTCGCAGCGTCTGAGCCGTCAGCGCGATTTCGGGGACGAGGTACAGCACCTGCCGACCCTGCGCCAGCGCCGAGGCCATCGCTTTGAGGTACAGCTCGGTCTTGCCGCTGCCGGTCACGCCGTGCAGCAGGAACCCGGCGTATTTTCCCCGCGCCAGCGCCGACTCAAGGTGCGACCATGCCGATGCTTGGTCGGTCGTGAGCATCGGCGCTGCGGCGGGGATGTAATCGCGCTCGGCCAGTTCGTCGCGCCATGTTTTTTTCTCGCCCAGCAAAATCAGGTCGAAATCGGCCAGTTTTTGCAGGTCGGGCAGCTTCGCGCCAGTCTGAGCGTAGACCCACGACACATCGACCGGTTCTTCTTCGCGGGACAGTACGCGCAGGACGTGCGCCCACACATCGGCGCGCTTGGCTTTGCTCGCCACCCGCGCCAGCCCGACCAATGCGTCGTCCAGCGCCGCCGGATGAAAGGCCAACTGTGCGAGCTGAACCTTCGGCGGGCGCGGCACAGGCGGGGTCAGCACACTCTCGACGCGGATGACGCCCTCGGCTTCCAAACGTTCAGCAACCGGCGGCCAGTGGTTGTGCTGAATGGCGGTGCGGATTTGCGCCTCGCGCAGAGCGCCGCGCCGGGAAAATAAGCTGAGGAGTTCTAGTTCCAGCGCATCGGCGGCGCGGTATGACGAGTCAAGCAGGCGGTAGCGGGGTTGGGTGTGCTGCGCGAGGTTGGGTGGCAGCCACAGCCAGACGCACAGCCCGACCGGCACGAGATACTCGTCAGCCAAGCGGCGCGCCAGCCGAACGGCCTGCGGTGACAGCACCGGGTCGGGGTGCATCAGGGCGCGCACCGGCTTGAGCGTCGCAATCGGCGACGAATCGGCCAGCGCCATCACAATGCCCGGCTGCCGCCCGGTCTTGAATCCGACATCAACCAAATGGCCGACCCGAATCGAGTCGGCCAGAAATTCCGGGACGCTGTAATGGAAGGTGGTCGGGACGGCGGCATGAATGGCGATTTCGGCGAACAGCGGCGGCATGGTCTGGGGCGCTCCGGCTTCGGTCTAGGCTTGAACACCTATTCTACCACTGAGCGTCGGACAGCCTCAGCTCCCGGCCATGCAATCCTGTAGGCTGGTGGTCAGTGTCCCCTGTGCGGCGGCCAGCGTACACTCCTCCAACATCAGCGACCACTCGCCAAATTCACCGGTCTGGAGGTAGGCGTTGATGCGGGTCAGTTCCCCGCTGGCGACCAGTAGGCCAACCATCACCAGCAGCAGGCCGCTGACCAGCTTAATCGTCTTCATGTGACGGTTGATGCGCCGAAATAAGCCCTGCACGCCGTCGAGGGCGAAAGCGGCCAGCAGGAACGGCACGCCCAGCCCCAGCGAGTAGGCCGCCAGCAAGACCGCCGCATCCGCGACGTTGCCGGTGTTGGCGCTCATGGTCAAAATTGAGCCATAGACCGCGCCGATGCACGGCGACCAGCCTGCGCTGAAGATGACGCCCATCAGCAGCGACCCCGGCAGGCCGCCGCTGCCGTCGGCGTCAAGCTGGCGGCGGGTGTCAGCATAGAGCATCGCGTCCAGTCGGTTAATCAGCGCGAGGGTAAAGGCGCGGGGGCTGCTAAACGCCCCACTGATGAACATTATTAGCACGAACAGCGATGCAGCCATCAGCGCCAGCGCGTCGGGCCAGACCGGCGTGAAGGCTGGGCGATTCCACAGCGCCAAGCGCCCGCTGAATCCCCACACCAACAAGATAATCCCGCCAACCGTCAGTGCGGCGACGACGAATGTATAGGCGCGGGGTTGGGTGAGGGTGCGAAGCCGTTTAAACAGCGACGATAGCAGGCCGCCGAAATGCAGCCCAAAGAAAATAATGAGCACGCCGCCCAAGCGCGAAATCGCGTCGGTTACGCCCCGGATATTCTGCCCGCCGAGCTGTTGGACAAGCGCGGTGGTCGTCACACCCAGCAGGACAAACACCAGCGAGAACCCCAGCACAAAGGCGAAGCCGTGCATCAGCACGGTGAAGCGCGATGACAGCGTGCGCGTCGCCACCGCCTGACCATCTGGGCCGACGCCACCGACCACCACCCGCGCCTCCGCCGTCTGACCCATCCGCCCGCCGAGGTAGCTGATATAGGCAGGGACGAGCGGCAGTACGCACGGCGACAAAAACGAAATTAGCCCGGCGAAGAAAGCTATTCCCAGTGATACGTCCATCATAAGCGTTACATCCTATCCCGACTTCACACAACTTTTGGATGCAATCATACCCCCAAATCCTTACGCTGTGGTGAGGGATGGTCGGGCGATTTGCCGACGCAAAAAATCCCCACTTCGGTTGAAATGGGGACGGATGGGACAGGTTCCGGCTGGAGCTAGAACGGGATGTCGTCGGTGTTGGACGGGCTGTTGTTGCCGCCGCCGCTGCGCGGGCGCGGGGCGAAGTCGTCGTCCCGGTTGCTGCGGCCACCGCCGCTATTGCCGCCGCCTGCGTCGTCACCCTCTTGGCGTGAGCCGAGGAACTTAACGGTGTTGGCGGTGATTTCCAGCGTCGCGGCAGGTTGACCGGCCTTATCGGTGTAGGCCGAGGCCGAGACCTCGCCCACGACCATAATCTGCTTGCCCTTGGTCAGATACTTGCCCATCGTCTCTGCAAGCTGACGCCAGCACGTCACGCGAAACCATGTGGTCTCGTCGCGCTGCTCGCCACCAGAGGTGGTGTACTTCTTGTTGACCGCGACCGAAAAGTCGCAGACGGCGACGCCGCCCTGTGTGTAGCGCATTTCAGGGTCGCGTCCAACGTTGCCGATGATGGTGATTTGCTGATACATGGTGTTGCCCTCTCCTTCAGGCGTCAAATCGTGTAGGTGTGTCGGTTCTGTGTACTCAGAGAGTACCAGCAAACCCAATTATAGCACATATTTTCCACTTTGTACTATCTAAGCCTATTTTAGACGATGTATTGCAAAAAGCAAACTATTTAGGACTGGGGTTGGGCAAAAATAGGCCAAAAGTAGGCCGTGTTGTAACAGCTACACGCCTATTATTGCGGTATTGATGGGTTATTGGATAGTGTGTCTAAAAACTAACGATTTGACCGATAAAGGTTCATCTCGTGCGCCATCACCTACCCCATTTTGCGGGGGTATTGGGTGGGGTCAAAACACCCTAGGTTTTTAACCCATCCAACACCCCATTGAGCGCGATCAGCGCATCGCTGAGGGCGGCCTTGGGGTCGGGAGTCTGGGCGACCCACAGTGCCAGTTCGTTCATCGCACCAGAGAGCAGGTGAGTCAGCGCGGCGACCGGCAGCGGCTTAATCAGTCCGTGTTCGCGCAGCTCAGACACAATCTCGGCGAGAAGCTGACCGCTGTTTTGGGCGTCCGCTTCACGCCAGACCTCCCAGCCCAGCACCGCCGGGGCATCGACCAACAGAATCCGCTGGGTAGCGGGTTCTGTGCTGACCGCTAAGAAGGCGGCGCATCCGGCGGTGAGCTGATCCCACAGAGTCTCTTGTTCTGCCGATGCCTGCTCAATGCGTCGGGCGACATCGGCTTGCACCGCCTCTAACACCGCCTTGAATAACCCCTCTTTACTGCCGAAATGGTGATAGAGAGCGCCGCGTGTCACGCCTGCCTGCTGCACGATGTCTTCTAGCGCGGTATTGGCGAATCCGCGAGTCGTGAACATCTCGCGGCTGATGTGAATGAGCGCCTGAGTGGTGGCCTCGCGCTGCTGTGCTTTGCTCATCTTGGCTGGTTGGGTCATGGTTTTGCCTGTCTTATTGACATACATACAGTTTGTATGTATTATACGTACATGCTGTATGTATCATAACGACCACCCCACTAAACCACAAGGAGCCACCCCATGAACATCAGCAGCCACTATGTCGTCATCTGCACCGAGAAGGTCGCTGAGAGCCGCGATTTCTACGTCCGCCACTTCGGTTTTACCGTCACCTTCGATTCGGATTGGTATGTCAGCCTCAAGATGCCGGATGCGCCGTACTACGAGTTGGCGGTGCTGGATTACCGTCACGAGACGGTGCCGGAGCAGTACCGCCAGCCGACACAGGGCATCCTGCTCAACTTCGAGGTGGATGATGTTGATGCTGTCCACGCGCAGTTTCAAGCGGCTGGACTAACCGTTGTGCGGTCGCTTCGCAGTGAGGAATTCGGCCAGCGCCACTTCATCACCCGCGACCCCAACAACCTCCTGATTGATGTCATCACCGTGATTCCGTTCAGCGGCGAATTCGCCGACCAGAACACGACGTCCGCCGAGGGCTGATCCCGCTCTCCACTGCGCACCCACCAACAAAAAACCGGACGACCCAACACGGGCCGTCCGGTTTTTTTGCACTACTGCCAAAAAGCAAGATGTCCCCATTTTGCGGGGATATTTCACGGCGTGCCAGTGGGTATATCACAGCATTTGCTACAATTCAGAGAAATCTGATTGACTTACTCAAAGTGATGGGAGTTATTGTGTGACTGTGTTTTTTCCCCGCTCAGATACTTTCACCATTCAACTGCGGCTTTACCACGCCAACCAAAGATATTATTTGGCAGATGCGGGTGATCTCCTGAACAGTTTAATGCCTTCCAAAACTTCGTATTGGGTACCGCTTGTCATTCACCAAGACCCGGCGCTGCACTATACCGATATTCAGTATGGAGTAAAGGGATATCCATTCTTCACCGACTTCTGGGAAGAATACAGAAAAAAATTCAAGGC
>JALONW010000215.1 GCA_025454725.1 Anaerolineae bacterium | reverse complement strand
CGGTTGTCGGCGGGGACGCGCACGTTTTCCAGCACGATGTCGGCGTTGAGGATGGCGCGCTTGCCGATTTTGCCTTGGATGTTGGTCATCGTCAGGCCTTCGACCTCCTGCGGGTCCTCGATGACGAACCCGCCGAATTCGCCGGTGGCCTCGTCACGCGCCCAGATGATGAGGATGCCCGAAATGGTGGCGTTGCCAATCCAGCGCTTCGCGCCGTTGAGGACATACTCGCCGCCGTCGCGGCGGAAGGTGGTTTGAATATCGACTGCCGCCGACCCGCGCTCCGGCTCAGTCAGCCCGAACGCGCCAATCTTTTCTAGGCGCGCCATGGCGGGCAGCCAGCGCTCGCGCTGGTCGTTGCTGCCCAACAAGCCGATGCTGCCCATCGCGAGGCCGCTGTGGACGCCGTAGAACGTGCCGATGCTGCCGTCACCGCGTGCCAGCTCGTAGCCGACGATGCCCATCGCCATCGGGTCGAGGCCAGCGCTCTCATAGCCGCGAATCAGGCCGCCGATGATGGGCAGTTCCTTAATCCGCATGGCGATGTCGTAGGGGAACTCGGCGCGCTCCCAGTACGGGTTGATGTTCGGCAGGACGACCTCGTTGACCCAGCGGCGAATCTGCTGGCGCAGTTCCTTGTGGGTATCGGGCAGAAAGTTGTCCATCTTGTAGTAATCGAAGCCGGTCAGCTCGTCGGTGGGGATGGCAATCGGTTCGGTCATCGGTAATTTACGCCTCTATAGGTCGATAATCTAACAACGATTCGATTATAGACTAAAACGCTCAGATTGCGCTAGAGGGTTAGGCTAGAGATTGGTGAAAATTGGGGGAGGGCGGAAGCACTTAAACTTCTAAGCGTCCCACGCCCGGACGCCGCCCAATGACCGCGCCGCCCGCACCCCACGCCGGATGGCCTGTTCGACCACTTCGGCGGCATATGCGCCGACGAGGTTGACATCTACCTCGATTTCGCCAGTGGCGAGGCTGAAAATCGTGTCGCCGTCGTACATGGTATGGGCGGGTTTAATCGCCCGTGCTAGGCCGTCATGCGCCATCTGCGCGACCTTGTTGACGGATTCTTTGTCGAGCTTGGCATTGGTCGCCACTACGCCGATGACGGTATTTTCACCCTGTGCGGCGGGCGGCGCGGCGAACATCTGGCGGAAAGCCTGCATCATGTCGGCGAAACCGGGCTGGTCCTCGTGGGCGCGCAGCCCCGCCATAATGGTCCCGTCTTCGGCCAGCACATCCCCAACCGCGTTGACGGCCACCAACGCGGCGACGATTAACCCGCGCCCCAAGTCGATGGATGCGCTGCCGATGCCGCCTTTGGTCGCCCATCCGTTGCCGCGCCCCCCGGCAATCCGGCAGCCCGTCCCCGCGCCGACACAGCCTTCCGCTACCGGGTCGGATGTGGCGGCGTCGCAGGCTGCCGCGCCCATCGCCGCATCGGGTCGGATTCCGGGCTCACCCATGCCGAGGTCGTTCAAGATAGCCGCTGGCACGATGGGGACAAGCGCACCAGAGCGTGATTTATAGCCCAGCCGGTTGGCCTCACACCAGCGCATCACCCCGTCGGCGGTGGCGAGGCCGAAGGCGCTCCCGCCCGACAGCACGACCGCCGTCACCTCATTGACGAGGTGCATTGGGCGCAGCAGGTCGGTCTCGCGGGTCCCCGGCGCGCCGCCGCGCTGGTCAACCCCGCCGACCGTCCCCGGTGGGCATAGGATGACCGTACAGCCGGTTATACCGCGCTGGTCGTCGGTGGCGTGGCCGACACGCAGGCCGGGAACGGCGGTGAGGGTGTCGTTGTGTGTCATCCGACCGCCTCGTCGTCATCCGGGAGGCCGGTCGGGTCTTCCATCTCATCTTCGTCCCAAATCAGCGTATCACCCAGCCCGTCGAGCGCCCGCGTGTCGTAATCGTCGGCCTCGACGATGATGTAATCGAGAATCATGCGGGCGGTCTCGGCCTGAGAGTCATGCACCAAGACCTGAATCTCACCCAACCGACCGATGTGGATGCCGAGCGCATCGCGCCCAGCCTCTTGATTGAGCAGGGCAGGGATACCCTCATTTTCCAGCCGCCCCATGACGATGAACGCCTCTGGGCGCGACGGGGTGCTAAAGACGACCGTCCATTCGGAGTCGGACTGAGAAGATGTAAAATTGGACATTGGTGGAGCTTCCCCAAGCTGTGACCCGGCGGCGCGTTGTCCGCCGCATGTTATCAGTGGGGGAGATTATGACGTATGCTGACGACACGGGCAAAATCCCACGCCAATCCATCTGGCGTGGGGTCAGCGCACGATGCCCAACCGCCGCAAATCACCCAATAAAATGCGCTCATACGGCGAATCGGTGATGACCGGGATATAACCTACCCCGCGCCGCAGACATTCGGCGCGGATGCCGTCCTGCCACTCGGCCAGCCGCCGGGCGTATAATTCGCGCAGCCCATCGTCGAGGCTGACCTCCTGCGGTGTGCCGGTCTCGGCATCGACGAGGCGCAAATCACCCGCCATTGGCGGTTCGACCTCCTCACGGCTCAGGGTGTGGATGATGACCACCTCATGCCCCTTGCCCAACAGACGATTGAGGCCGTCGGCATACCCCACTGGGCTGAACAGGTCGGACACGATGAGCATCAGGCCGGGGCGCGATGGGCGCAGCGCGTAATCGGACAGCGCCCGGTTGAGGTCGGTCTCGCCCGCTGCGCCCATAGGCTGCAAAAAGCGCAGCATCGGGACAATCTGAGCGCGACCCCGCCCGCTAAAACCCGTCCCACCCGCCGTAATGAAAAGGCGGTCATTTTCGGCCAGCGCGATATAGCTCAGGGCGGCCACCAAGCGCTTGGCAAAGGTCAGTTTATGCGTGTCGGGCGCTGCGCCGCCGTCCCCGGCCTGCGGAAAACCCATACTCGCGGAGGTGTCCAGCCACAGATGGACGGTGAGGTCTTCTTCATCTTCTAGCTGCTTGACCACCGGCTTATCGAGGCGGGCATAGACGTTCCAGTCCAGCCGTCGCAGGTCGTCGCCGGGCGTGTAGTCGCGGTAGTCGGCGAATTCCGTGCTGGACCCGCGCCGCACTGAGCGCCGGTCGCCCTTGACCGCGCCTGCCCGAATCCGCTGCGCCGCCAGCGACAGCGGCTCCAACTTCCGGCGAATGGACTCATCGAGCAGGGTTTCGGTGGTCATGGGTGGCGAAATCCTTTTTTAGCGTAGAGCATATCTTACCCCACGCCGTGCCAGCCGTCCGCAACCCAAACCACACCCTAATACGCGCCCTGACGGAACAGCACACGCGGGACAGTCATCATCAAAATTTGTGCGTCCAGCCGGATGGACCAGTTTTCGATGTAATAAATGTCCAGCAGGCACATCTCATCGAACGGGACATCGCTGCGCCCGCTGACCTGCCACAGCCCGGTCAGGCCGGGGATGGCCTGCAGCCGCTGACGGTGCCACGGTTTATACAGCTCGACCTCATCGGGCGTCGGCGGGCGCGGCCCGACCAGTGACATTTCACCCCGGATGACGTTAATCAGGTTGGGCAGTTCATCGAGGCTGGTCTTGCGGAGCAGATTGCCCACCCGCGTGATGCGCGGGTCGTCGAGGATTTTGGGGTGGCGCGGGTCTTGGTTGTGCTGCTGCACCAGCTCGGCGCGGTACTTCTCGGCGTCGGGAATCATGCTGCGGAACTTGTAGAAGTCGAACAGCTTCCCGTTTTCGCCCACCCGCTTTTGGGAATAAAAAACGGGTCCCGGCCCCTCTAGGCGGATTGCCAGCGCCACCGCCGCGAAAATCAACAGCAAAATAGGCGACGCCAGCACGATGAGTGACAGGTCAATTACGCGCTTAATGAAGCGGCTCGCCCCCTGAAGGCTGGCAATCTGCCCGACACCCAACAGCGGGATACCGTCTAACATTTCAATCTGGACATGCCGCATGTTGAGCTGGAATAGGTCCGGCACGACGCGCACCTGCGCTCCGGCCTTCTGTGCGACGTCAATTAGGTCGAGGATGCGGTCATGGTGCGTCCAGCGCAGCGCCATCACCACCAAATTGACGTGCTGCTCGGCCACGACCTCGGCCAGCCGGTCGAGGCCGCCTAATTCGCGCACCCGCCCTCGGTTCTGCCAGTCGAGTTCCGCCGGGTTGTCGTCGATAAAGCCGACGGGGACATAGCCCAGTTCCTTGCGGGCCAGCATCGTCCGCAGCACCGCCTGACCGACTTCATCCGCGCCGACCACCAGCACGCGCTGGATACCGATGCCCTTGGCGCGCTGCTGCGCCTGCACCATGCGCTGGACGACCCGCGCCCCGGCCAACAGCACCACACTGATGACCGCGACGTACAGCATCATCAGGCGGCTGAACACCAGTGGCTGGAAGATGAAGCTGAAGGCCATTACCAACAGCGTCGCCGTCGTCACTGCATTGATGATGATATAAATTTCTTCCATGTAGGCGCGTCCGCGCACGGGTCGGTACAGCCCCGCCCCCCGGAACAGCACACCCAGCACCACCACATAAAACAGCGCATACGGCCAGTACGGGTCGAAACTGGTGGCGTTCAGTTCCAACACCGGGCGGATAATCTGCATCTGGTAGCGCACGAAATAGGCCAGCCCAAAGGCCAGCACTGCCAGCCCCATATCAATCCATGGCATCGGCGGCAGCATCAGGTTAGAGGACGCTTGTCTGTCAGTTGTCACCACGGACCGCCTGCTGGTAGCTCTTGATGGTCTTTTCTGCGGTAGTTCGCCACCCAAATTGCCCGGCACGCGCCAAACCTGCCGACCGCGCCGCAGCACGCCAGTCGGCATCATGGTAGGCACGGCGCAGCGTCGCCGTCCATACCTCCACATCCAGCGGCGGGAGCATCAATGCGGCGTCACCACCCACCTCTGGCAGCGACGAGGCCGCCGAAATGATGACTGGCGCGCCGCAGGCCATCGCCTCTAGCACGGGCAGGCCGAAGCCTTCATAGACCGATGGGTAGACGAAACACTCGGCGCTATTGTACCAAAGCGGCAGGTCGTCCGCCGACAAAAAGCCGGGCGTGTGGATGCTGTCTTGCAGGCCGTGGCGCTCGATGGCGGAGAAGATGTCGTCGTACAGCCAGCCTTTACCGCCGCCCAAGACCAGCGGCAGGCGCTCCGAGACGGGCAGTCGCGCATAGGCCTCGATGAGTGTAACGAGGTTCTTACGCGGCTCCAGCGTCCCGATGAACAGCCAGAAGCGGTCGGGCAGCCCTTTTGCGCGCCGGAACGCCTCGACTTCAGCGGCGGGCAACACCTTAAAACGGTCGTGGTCATAGCCTCCGAGCGCCACGTCGATTTTGTCGGCAGGGATGCCAAATTCCCGCGTCAGATCGTCCGCCGTACTCTGCGAGATGGCAATCACCCGGCGCGCCCGATGGCAGCTTAACGGGGTCAGCCAACGCAGGTACAGGCGGCGTGCCGCGCTCAAGACCTGTGGGTGGTGGACGAAGCTCAAGTCATAGACCGTGACGACGCTCGGCACGGTCAGCATCAGGGGCGAGACGAACGCCTGAGCGTGGTAAAGGTCAAACCCGCCCAACTGCCACGGCTGGGCGGTCTGCTCCCACGCGATGCGTGCAAGCGGGCGGCGCGTGTCGGTGCGGGCGCGGCGGACGGCCATGCCCGGCAGGTCGAGGTCAAAGGCACGCCCGACCAGCGCGGTAAAACGCCAATGTGCGGGCGCGACCTGCGGCAGCAGGCGCATCACGCTGGACATGTAGCCGTGGATTCCCGCTGCACGGTAGCCGGCGCGGTCGGTGAGGAGGTGGGCGTTGAGGGCGATGTTCATAGCCGGTGATTATATCGCCCGTGCCGCCGGGTTAGTAGCGGGAAGTGGTTTCAGCGGGTCAGCTTGCCGATCCGCCAAACCCAACGAGGCTTTTGTGAGCCACCCTGTCTCATTTCACCCATTTCAGGCGGATGTTTCCTGTTTTTGTCCCGCAATAACTGCGCTGTAGAACTCAATTTTATGGCGAATCAACTCCAGATGCTCGTTAAGCTCATGGATGTGCGCTTTGACATCGAACTGGAGCGTCTTGAGCATCTCGACACGCTCTTCCAACGTCTCTTCTCCAGCGCGTTGAAGTTCGGCATACGTTTTCATGTTTTGAATGGCCATGCCGGTCGCACGCAGCTTCAGCAAGAACTCGACCCACCCGATGTCATCGGAAGAATAGCGGCGGTGCGTATTGCCAGCGCGGTCAATCGGCCTGATAAGCCCGATTCGCTCATAGTAGCGCAGCGTATGTACGCTCAACCCCGTGATTTCGGCCACCTGACTTATCGTGAACAGTTCCTGATCATTGAGCATCTTGTTTAGTTCCTACAGCACGTCAAATTAATCACTTGACTTAGAGCACACTCTAAGTTGTAGAGTTTTTATAGTATCAAATAACAGGAGAAAGACACATCATGGACAAGCGACTTTTGGGAAACTTCCCTTGTGAAAGAGATTGAAGCGAAACTTTTAGTTATCTTAAAATTAACTGGTAAGTACACATATTCTTTAGAGGAACCCTCAGAGGGGGATAATTTCGATTTATCGAATTGAAGAGAGTTGACAAGTGACTTGAGGAAACAGTATGACCAACTGAATCCTGAATTGTCTTTGACGTTATTGATAGAAATAACTATAAAACTATTGAAAATAATTTGAAAGCGTGAAGTACTGATTTCATATGAAAAACAAGCAATTTTTTTAAAAATTTTAACTTCAGTAGGTATTATCGCAAGAAATATTCTTAAGAAAT
>JALONW010000214.1 GCA_025454725.1 Anaerolineae bacterium | reverse complement strand
GAGCGCAATGGCGACTATCTCGGAGGGACGATTCAGGTCATCCCGCACATCACCAACGAGATTAAGCGTCGCGTCAAGATGGTCAGCCTTGACCATGAACCGGATGTGGTGCTGGTCGAGGTCGGTGGCACAGTCGGTGACATCGAAGGCCAGCCGTTTCTAGAGGCCATCCGCCAGATGCGCCAGACCCTCCCGCGTGAGGACACCTGTTACATCCACGTCACCTTCCTCCCGCACATCGGCGCGACCAACGAACTCAAGACCAAGCCGACCCAGCACAGCGTCCGTGACCTGCGGAGCGTTGGTATCCAACCGCACGTCATCATCGCCCGGACGGATTTCCCCGTGCCGAAGGATGTGTGCCAGAAAATTGCGCTGTTCTGCGACGTGGAGGAGAGCGCGGTCATCCCGTTGGTGACGACCGACTTGTTGTATGACGTGCCGCTGGCGCTGGAAGATGCAGGCTTGGGCGAGTACCTCATCAAGAAGCTCGACCTGACCCAGCGCGCCCACGTCCCCAAGCTGGACGAGTGGCGGGCAATGGTCAAGCGGATGCGTTCGCCCAAAAAGACGGTCAAGATTGGTATCGTCGGCAAATATGTCGAGCTGCACGACGCCTACATGAGCGTTAAGGAGGCGGTCTTCCACGCCGCCAGCCACCTTGAGGCCAAGCTCGAACTGCACTGGGTCCACAGCAGCGACCTCGAAAAAGATCGGGGTTGGGAGCTGCTCTCCCAGCTCGACGGTATCGTCGTTCCCGGTGGTTTCGGTCAGCGCGGCATCGAAGGTAAGATTATGGCGGCACGCTATGCCCGTGAGCAGGGCGTCCCGTACCTCGGCTTGTGTTTGGGGATGCAGACCATGTGCATCGAGTTTGCGCGCAACGTGGCCGGTCTGGAAGATGCCAACAGCGCGGAGTTTGAGAGTATCAGCGAACACAACGTGATTGACCTGATGTTGGAACAAAAGACAGTCAAAGAGATGGGTGGGACGATGCGCTTGGGATATTACCCCTGCGTCCTGACGCCCGGCTCTCACGCTGCGGACGCTTACAATGGCGCGCCGCGGGTGATGGAGCGTCACCGCCACCGTTTCGAATTCAACAACGACTACCGTGAGCAGTTCGAGTCGGCTGGCATGGTGTTCAGCGGCCTTAGCCCGACTGGGGGCTTGGTAGAGATTGCGGAAGTCGCCAACCACCCGTACATGGTCGGTTCGCAGTTCCACCCGGAATTCGCCAGCCGTCCCAACAATCCGCATCCATTGTTCACTGGGCTGGTTCGAGCGGCGCTGAACCGTCAGCAGGCCGCGCCGGTCACCAGCACCGCGCAGGAAGGGTAAGACAAGATGTCTTTAGAGTCGTTTATTGAAGCGCTGCCGAAGGTCGAGCTGGGTATCCAGTTCGAGGGCTATGGCACGGTTGAGGCATGGCGTGGGGTCGCTGAACTCAACGAAGTGAATCTGCTTCAGCGGGCGATGCGCCCGTGGGTCGCGCTGTTGGAAAACCCAGAGGTCGCCCGACTGGATGACCTGTACAATGCCATCAGCCAGTGGACGAAGTACCCCGAAGACCTCGTGCGGATGGTGTATGACATCGGCGTTTCGCTGCACAAGCAGAATGTGAAGTACGCCGAAATCGGCATTACCCCGACTCGCTACCTCAGCAGCGATGTCGCTTTCGATGAGCTGATGGAAGCCCTGACCGACGGGCGCGACCGTGCCAAGCGCGGCTGGGGGATTGACCTCGCGTGGGTGTTTAACATCCCGCGTGACGAGGCGCGCCGCGCCGACGAAATCATCCGCCACGCCAACAGCACAACCGGTCGCCGCCATGGGGTAGTCGGTGTCGCGCTGGTCGGGAATGAGAACAATCAGCAGTTGGTGGGTTTCGAGCGTGCCTTCAGCAGCGCCGCCAAGCGCGGTATTGCCCGCGCCGCCCGTGCGGGTGAGCAGTTGGGCGCAGCAGGCATTATGGATGCCATCAACAACCTCTCGCTGACCCGTGTGCAGAGCGCGTGGCCGGTCGGGAACGATGAGGCGCTGTGCGCGACCCTCGCCGAGCGCGGGATTGTGCTAGACGTGCCGCTGACCCAAGCCGTCACGCTGGGGCATGTCGCCGACCTGAGCGAATATCCGCTGCGGGCAGCGCTGGACGCCGGTGTGAAGGTCACGCTCACGGCCAACGCCCCGACCCGTACCAAGACCACCACGACCGAGCAGTACCTCCTCGCGGCCAGCCAGTGCGGCGCAACCGCCGATGACATCGCTTCAATGGTGCTGAACAGCGTCCACGCCAGCGGCATGTTTGAGGAGCAAAAAGAGGTCGTCCTCGGCCAGTTTAAGTCCCAGATTGAGGCCGCCCGCGCCGAGCATTTGGCGTAAAATCGGCGGACAAAACCTCACCCCCAACCCCCTCTCCCTAAGAGAGGGGGCGATGCACACCTCCCGCGTTAAAATCCTTTCCTAAGAAGCGGGGCGAGGTTCATTTATCTCATCACTCACAACTCAGGACTCATCACTTTATTTGACGTGAAAGGAGCGCGTTTTATGGCAAACCTAGAAGGGCGTACCGCCATCGTCACTGGCGCAAGCCGGGGCATCGGTAAGGCGATTGCGCTGGAACTGGCGAAGCAGGGGGCGGCGGTCGTCGTCAACTACAACAGCAGCCCCGCCGCCGCTGAAGAAGTTGTCGCCGAGATTACCGGCGCGGGCGGTAAGGCGATTGCGGTGCAGGCCAATGTTAGCGACGAAGCGCAGGTCGAGGCGCTGTTCAAGGCAGCGGTTGAGGCGTTAGGCAAGGTCGATATTCTGGTCAACAACGCGGGTGTCACCCGTGACAACCTGATTATCCGCATGAAGGCCGAAGATTTTGATACGGTGATTGACACCAACCTCAAGAGTGCTTGGCTGTGCTGCAAGGCCGCTATCGGCGTGATGATGCGCAAGCGCTACGGGCGCATCATCAACATCAGCAGTGTGAGCGGGGTGGTCGGCCAGTCGGGGCAGACCAACTACAGCGCCAGCAAAGCTGGTCTGCTTGGCCTCACCAAGTCGCTGGCGCGGGAGTACGCCAACCGAGGCATTACCGTCAACGCGGTTGCGCCCGGTTTCGTCCTCACTGACCTGACCAAAGACCTCCCCGAAGACCTCGTGAAGCAACTCAACACAGTCATCCCGGTTGGGCGCTGGGGCAACGTCGAGGAAATCGCGCACGCGACGGCCTTCCTCGCCGCCGACGAAGCTTCCTACATCACCGGTCAAGTCATCAACGTCGATGGTGGTATGGCGATGTAATGGGAAGTGATGAGTTGAGGGCGATAAGTGATGAGTTTAGAGGTCGTTACTAGCTATCGGCAGACTCCTCAAAAACCTATCAAATGTAATCATGCTTAGACCATCAAAAGTCCCCTTCCAGCGCGGAAAGAGGACTTTTTTTGTGGCTTATTTAATCCATATCGTTCCAGTTCTTGCCGACCTCGGCGTTGGTCTTGAGCGACGGGTCAAGTGGGTAAGCCGATTCCATCACTTCGACCACCAGCGCCTTAACTGGGTCAATTTCGTCCTCTGGGACTTCCAAGACCAGTTCGTCGTGGACTTGCAGCGTCATATAGGCGTGAAAACCGCGCTGGTTGAGTTCATCATGCAGGCGAATCATGGCTGTATTGATGATGTCCGCTGCGCTGCCCTGAATTGGCATATTAATGGCGGCGCGCTCCTCCGCTTGAATAATTTGTCGCCCGGCCTTGGGGTTCATCAGCGCGGGGAAGGTGCGCCGCCGTCCGCCAAGGGTTGTCAACCCCTCTGGCGTGCGCGCCATGTCCTTGCTGCGCTGTAAATATTCCTGCACGTTTGGCAGGCGGGCAAAATACGTGCGAATGAAATCCTCGGCCTCTTTCAGCGTTAGGTCACTGTCCCGCGCCAAGCGGAACGCGCCCATGCCGTAAATCAGGCCAAAATTCACCCGTTTGGCGAAGCTGCGTTGTTCATAGGTAACGGCCTCAATGGGGATGCCGCTGACCGCCGCTGCTGTCGCCCGGTGAATGTCTTGGCCGTCGTAGAAGGCCTGTTTGAGGGTCGGGTCGCCGCTCATGTGTGCCAGCACGCGCAGTTCAATCTGGCTGTAGTCCACCGACAGCAGCACTTTCCCTTCCGGCGCGATGAATGCCCGGCGCACCTCACGCCCGATTTCAGTACGGATGGGGATATTTTGCAAGTTCGGGTTGCTGCTTGATAAGCGCCCGGTCGAAGTGCCGGTCACGTTGTAACTGGTGTGGACGCGCCCAGTCATCGGGTTAATCAGCAGTGGGAGCGCATCGACATACGTCCCCTTGAGCTTGGACAGCTCACGGTATTCCAGCATCTCAGCGATGATGGGATGTGTACCGCGCAGCTCCTCCAAGACGGCCGCGTCGGTGGAGTAGCCCAGCGAAGTCTTGGCGACGCCTTTGGTCGGCAGCCCCAGCTTGACGAACAGCACATCACTCAACTGCTTAGGGCTGTTGAGGTTAAACGACCCATAGCCGCTGATATCGTAAATGCGCGTTTCAATGTCTTTAAGTCGCGCCGCCAGCCGACCACTCATCTCTTGGAGGTACGGTACATCCAGCACAACGCCGGCCTGCTCCATCGAGACCAGCACCGGCAGCAGCGGGATTTCGAGGCGCTGATAGACCTCATCCAGCCCTTTGGCCTCCAGTTCGGGCTGTAACACCTCACTCAGACGATACGTCATCACCGCATCGGCGGCGGCGTAGGGCGCGGCACGCTCAAGTTCCACGCCGTCAAACGTAATCTGCTTCTTGCCCGTACCGATGAGTTCCTTAATCTCGGTCATGACGATGGGGCGGCCTTCGGCGTCTTTGAGCCGGGCGCGAGTAAGCTGTTTCAAGCCGAGGTCACGGCTGATTGGGTTAGACATCCACTCGGCGACCATTGGGTCGAACGAGACCGGGGACACGTCCAGCCCGTAGCGGCGGAAGATTACAAGGTCATAGGTGACGTTGTGCATGATTTTCTGTTTGGCCGGGTCGGTCAGCGCGGGTTTGAGCGCCGTCAGCACCTGTTGCAGCGGCAGGTTAACCGCGTTCCGGTGCATAAGGGGGATGTAATAGCCGGTCTGACCGTCTACCGACAGCGACACCCCAACCAACTCAGCTTCGACGGGACTGAGGCCGGTTGTCTCGGTATCGACCGCGATGCGCTCCGCCGCCGCCAAGACCTCGGTTAGCGCGGTCAGCGCGTCGGCGTCCTGCACAATGACCAGTGTAAACTGTTCTTCAGCGCGGGCGGGGGGCGTGAAGTCCTCATCGACGGTGCTGCCCACAGAGTCATCAAACGTGCCAGCGACCGGTGAATCCATGTCCCCAAACAGACTTTTCTGTACCGGCGTCGCCATCTTCACCAGACGGTCACGCAGCGACCGGAAATTGAGCGCCTCGAACACTTCCAGAACGCCCCCTGCGTCGTAATCGTGGGCGGCACAGGCGGGTAGATTAATCTGGATGGGGACATCTTTCTGGATACGTGCCAGCGTCTGGCTGATGAAGGCCAGTTCACGCCCATCGGCCAATTTTCGCCCGTTCGCGCCGGGGACTTCGCCGCGCTCGACTGCTTCATAAACGGCTTCCAGCGTGCCATATTTTTGTAGCAGCGCCGTCGCAGTCTTTTCACCGATGCCCTTCACGCCGGGGATGTTGTCCGATGAGTCGCCCATCAGCGCCTTGAGGTCTACCAGTTGGCCGGGCTGGATGCCCCAATCGGTCACGAATTGCTCGACATCCCAAACCCGGTCCGGTCCGCCGCGTGAGGGAAGTTGAACCGTTACCGACGGGGTGAGCAATTGCAGCAGGTCGCGGTCGCCGCTGACGATTCGCACATGGACGCCTTGCGCCTCGGCCTGTGGCGTCACCGTCCCAATCACGTCGTCGGCCTCATAGCCTTCCAGTTGCAGCACGGGGATATTGAAGGCGCGAACCACGCGGTCGATTTTTTCAATCTGGGAGCGCAGCTCGTCGGGCATTTTTTCCCGCGTGCCTTTGTAGTCTCCGTACAGTGTGTCGCGTCCACTGAGACCAAGGTCAAAACTGACTGCCAGATAATCGGGCCGGTCGCGTTGCAGCACGTCTAGTAAAACACGGGTAAAACCAAACACGGCGTTGGTCGGTTCGCCCGCTTTGGTACTCATGCTCTCGACCGGCAGGGCGAAAAACTGCCGATACGCGACCGCGTACCCGTCAACCAGAATTAATTTTGGTGGCATGATGTACTCCCCGTTTCGGCGTGCCGCTGGAACATTTGAGCCAGATTATAGCACAGAACAGGGAAGTGGGCATGTGGTGTCGTGTGAAGGGAAATTCATCTGCGGACGGGCAAGCTTTGCCCTACAAAGCAATCATCCCGCGCCATTTTTCACCCATGCGCGGGATAATTTTTTCTCTACGGGTAGGGCATGCCCTATGCGCTACTTCCTCACCCCTCGAAACCCATCACTTAGATATGCAGCGGCTCTTGGTAGACCCCGAACGCTTGGCGCATTACGTCCATGGTCTCGCTAAGAGTGGCATAGGCGCGGGCGCAGTCCAGCAGGTACGGCATGGTATTCTCATCGGCCTCGCACGCCCGGCGCAGCGCGTTGAGTGCCTGCTCGACCTGTGTGTTGTCGCGGGTCTGACGCAGGGTCTTGAGGCGCTCGACCTGACGAGTGTAACCGTCTGGGTCCATGAGGATGGGGATTTTCAGCGGCTCGTCCACCACATATTTATTGACGCCGACGATGACCCGTTCACCGCTGTCCACCGCCTGCTGATGGCGGTAGCTGGAATCAGCAATTTCCTGTTGGAAAAAGCCCGATTTCAGCGCGGGGATGACCCCGCCGAAGTCGTCGATACGGCGGAAGTAGTCATAGACAGCGGCCTCGGCGCGGTCTGTCAACGCCTCGACGAAGTAACTGCCGCCCAACGGGTCGATGGTGTTGATGACGCCGGTTTCCTCAGCGATAACCTGTTGAGTCCGCAGGGCAATTCGCACGGCGTGTTCGCTGGGGAGCGCCAGCGCCTCGTCCATGCTGTTGGTGTGCAGCGACTGGGTGCCGCCTAATACCGCCGCCAGCGCCTGAGCCGTCACGCGGGCGATGTTGACCTCTGGCTGCTGCGCGGTCAAGCTAACGCCCGCCGTCTGGGTGTGGAAACGCATCAGCCAACTGCGCGGATTCTTTGCGCCGAAG
>JALONW010000213.1 GCA_025454725.1 Anaerolineae bacterium | reverse complement strand
TTTTGGCGAATCCCGTCAAATTGATGGCATTCATCCAACCCGTATCGGCGTCGAAGTCATGGACGCGCTCGGCGTGGCGGCGGATGAGCGCCACTTGGCCGGGGTTTTCCTCGGCCAGCGCCAGCGCGACTTGTGCGGCGGTAATTCCCCCGCCGACTACCGCAATTTGACCGGTCAGGCTGGTGCGGTCAAATTCGGGTGAGAAAATATGCCGAATCGGCGCTTCTGTTGGCAGTGCTTTCGCCCAATCGGGGGTGTGGGGTTGTTCAGACAGTCCCAGCGCCAGCACCACCCGCCGCGCTTTCAGGTCGCCGTGGTCGGTCTCGACTCGCCAACCATCGCTGACCCGCTGGAGACCCTTGGCCCAACCCTGCACGCGCAGCCGGTCGAGACCAAACTTTTGAACGATGTGGGCGCTGTGGCGGTTGAACAACGGCAGTGATGGACGGCCAAACGGCGGGATAAACCGGACATCCGGCGCGCCCTCATGGATGCGCGAAAACAACCCCAGCGCGCCCTGATCCCAGTGCAGATTATGGACAATGGGGGAGCGCAGGTATTCCATCCCAACAGCGCGAGTAAACTGATCCCAGCGCACTAACGGTGCAGCATGAGGGTCTAAAACGCGCACCCGGTCAGCGGCGACTGCCCCACGCCCGACCAATTGAAACGAGAGATGCGTCCCGTGGATTCCGCCGCCAACAATCAACCAATCCAACATTTAACTTGAAACCCCTTGCGCGATTTGCATTTATTCGTTACAGTTTACACAATAACGCAAGCACCTTACCAACACCATCTTATCCAGAGCGATGGAGGCAATCGGGCCTTTGAAGTCGCGGCAGCCCTCATCCCTCAGAAGGTGAGAAGGTGCCAATTCCGACGGCGCGGGTAGCGTCGATAGATAAGCGTGAGCTTGTTGACCCATTTGTCACCAATGCCCCGTTTATAAGCTTCTGAAAAGAGGACTTAGGACGGGGCTTTTTGCTATCTCGTCTCTGGGTCTTGCTTTGACGATATGCCAACCCCCTCTGGATGTTGTGGATGGGGTTGGCATATTGATTTTACAGGGCAGACGAGGGAACAAACGGTCATGGTCGCACGACAGATTGAAGACACGGTGAACGAGACAGAAGTGGCGAAGAAGGCAGCACGCAAGGCCTTCCATCGGGGCGGCAGCACTCGCGCCGTCCACGCTGGCGCAGCCCGCCGCAAAGCACACAACTCGCTCAACACGCCTATCGTCCAAACGGCAACCTACACCTTCAACGATACCCAAGACCTCATCGATTTCATGGAATCCAAGACGTGGGGCGACGGCCACGACCGCGAGGAATACGGACGTTACGGCAACCCGTCGGTGTCGGCAGTCGAGCGCCGCTTGGCCGCGCTGGACGGCGCAGAGGACTCGGTGCTGTTTTCCAGCGGCATGTCCGCCATCACGTCGCTGCTGCTGACCGTCCTCCCTACCGGCTCACACATCATCATGACGGCGGACTGTTACCGCCGCACCCGCCAGTTCTGTCAGACCTTCCTCGCCCGTCTCGGCATTGAGACGACGGTCGTGGAATGCGGCGACTATGACGCCATCGAAGCCGCGATTATCCCCCGCAAGACCCGCTTCATCATCTCTGAAAGCCCGACCAACCCCTACCTCCGCATTGCTGATATTGAACGGGTCGCCGCGCTGGGCAAGCAGCACCGCGTCATGACCATGATTGACAGCACCTTCGCCACGCCGATCAACCAGCGCCCGATTGAGTGGGGGATTGATTTCGTCATCCACAGCGCGACCAAATACCTCAGCGGTCACAACGACCTGTTGGCGGGTGTGGTCAGCGGTCGCGCCGACCGCATCAAGGCCATCCGCGACAGTCGAGGCGTCTTGGGCGGCGTGGTTGACCCGCAAAACGCCTTCTTGTTGGAGCGCGGCATCAAGACGCTCGGCCTGCGCGTCCGCCAGCAGAACGAGACCGCCCAGCGCGTCGCCGAGTTCCTAGAAGCGCAGCCACAGATTGAACGAGTCTGGTATCCGGGGCTGGAATCGCACCCCGAACATGATATCGCCAAGCGCCAGATGACCGGCTTCGGAGGCGTGATCAGCTTCGAGGTCAAGGGCGACCTAATGGAGACAGCCAAGTTCATCGACGCGCTGCACATCCCCTACATCGCGCCCAGCCTCGGTGGGGTCGAGAGCCTGATTGAACAGCCTGCGCTGATGAGCTTCTACGAGAAAACCACAGAAGAGCGTCTCGCGGTCGGGATTAAGGACAACCTCGTCCGCTTCTCGGTCGGCATCGAGGACGCTGACGACCTCATTGAGGATTTGGAGCAGGGATTGAACGCACTACACGCCCCCACACGCTCCATCCGGCAGAACAGCGCAGCGGATTAACCCAATCTGCGACAAAAAAGCGGGGTGTGGTGATGATGTCACCACACCCCGCTTTTGATTACGCCCGTTCGTAGCGCAGCGCGACCACGCCGCCGTCCATCACACGCGCTTCCAGCAGTTTCAGCGGTCGGATGCTTTCCAATTCACCGAACAACGGGATACCGCTCCCCAACAAACTCGGATTAACGTTGATGCGGTATTCGTCGATGAGGTCCAACTGCATAAACAGCCTTGCGATGCTGGGGCTGCCCAGCAGCCAAATATTCTTCCCCGACTGAGCTTTAATCTTGTTGATTTCCTCTGCGATGTTATCACCGATGAAAATGGTGTTTGCCCAATCGCTCTCGGTCAGGGTCTTGGAAATCACGATTTTGGTGGCAGCCTCGGACCAGCGCGCATGGCTGAGGGAACCTGCATCACTGTTCGGGTCGGTCAAGACCGTCGGCCAGTAGCTTTTCATCCCCTCATAGGTCACGCGGCCATAAATAGCGGCGTCGGTGCTGTCGTGGAGGCTGTACGAATAGTTTTCCAGTTCCTTGGTGTAGGTAATCCAGTCCAGACTGCCGTCGTGTCGGGCTGCAAACCCATCAAGACTGACGTGGATGAGCATGATGATTTTACGGATGGGTATCGGTGTTCCTGTGTGCGCCGTTACGGATATACACAGGATAAATCACCTCTTTGCCGCGTGTCTTGAACAAAATGGACAGCCTACAAAAAGGCTGCTTTCATGGCTCATTTTCAGCAATTTGGGCAGGTGTGTGGCCGATAAACCGGCGCAAAGAGCGGGTCATGTGCGGTTGGTCGGCATAACCCGCTTCATAGACCACATCTAAAATCGGGACGCCCTGACTTAGCAGCGCAGAGGCACGATTAGCACGCTCAATCTGCTGGATGAGTTTGGGTGTCAGCCCCGTGGAATGGACGAAACGGCGGCGAACGGTCCGCGAGGAGACATCGGGTAATTGGTTCTGCAAGATTGACTCAACCACTGGCTCTACCACTAATGCGCCGGAGCGGATTAACCGCTGGACGAACACCTCGACGTTATCAAAGGTCGGCAATTCCCATCCGGCGCTGTCCAACCAGAATGACCGGCTGCTGCCCTTTTCTGGCAGGTGTGCGTCGGTATCCACCAGCGCACCGGGGGAGAGATAAGGCATAAACACGCCCAGCGCAAATTTGATCACCAAAAACTCGGCGCTTTCGGCACGGGTTTTGGGGACGTACTGCGTGGTCGCCCCTTCAACACTGACGTGAACGCGGTTACCCACTTTGAGAAACAACAGGTTCCAGCGCACATCAGCCGGACAAACCGCCGCATAATTTGGCTCATGGTGGCCGCGCCATACCATGTCTACATACGGCGAGTCGGATTTTCGTCCCTCAAAAAAGCTAGTCATCGCACCCTCCACCCCTCACAAAAGCCGTACAGTCCATTATATTCGATTTTATGTTCTAGTCTAAGCACAAAAAGAACCCCTCACACCACATTCCCGGTGTGAGGGGAAAACTGCCCAACGCCCGATTTAACCTTCTTGAGCCAAGTAGGCGTTGATTTCGGCTAGCGCGGCTTCTTGGTCTGGGTAAAGGCGAACATCCACTTTACCATACTGTTCTTGTTCCGCCGACGCTTGAGTGCCAAGGATAATCAGCTCATCATTGGCAATGGAGTAGATTTTAAGGCGCGGATTGGAATATGGGCTGTTCGGTGTCTTATAGGCCGCAGCCATCCCAATAATCAATTGGGAGAAGTCGATATTAATCTTGCTCATGTCTGCGATGTAATGCACTATGCCGGGGTGTTTCGCCAAGAACTTGTTCAGATGAGCAGCAACCGCGTCACTGTCTTCAACCGCATTAAACGGCTCCGTGAATTTTGCAATGACAATCGGCTTTTGGGGGTCGTTAACAATCTTGTGGCTCATAGAACACCGCTCCGCTGGTTGGCCATTCGGTCTAAAACAGACTAGCACCAGCATACTATCAATCTGTTTTTGATAGCGTTGTGATTAGGTGTCATTTTGAAAGAATCAGATGCCGTTTAAAAAAGATTATAACCCTATAGGTGTGTGGCTATAACACGAGTTTGTAGAACCGGTTAAGCGCGCAGTGAGTTTGATTTCGCTTGATATTTTGAAACTTATGTTCTAATATAAAAAGAGGTTTCTTGTAAGTTGGGATTGTTCGGGAGGTAGCTTATGTCAAAAATTACCGCGAGTGCGCCTGTTGTGTTGGTACGTAATATTCACGCGGCGGCTGAATACTATGCCGACAAACTCGGCTTTGGGGACCAGACCTTTTACGGCAATCCCCATAATTTCTGCATCGCCCGTCGTGACGGGTTCACCGTCATGCTCGCGCTTGCCCATGAATCGGACATCAAACCCTACTGGCAAATTGTGCGTGGGACATGGAATATGTACTTTTGGGTCGATGATGCGGCTGCACTTTATGCTGAATTTCAGGCAAATGGTGCAATCATCGACTATGGCCTAAGCGTCAAGCCGTATGGGGTCAAAGAGTTTGGCGTGCGTGACCTTGACGGCCACGACATCGGCATTGGGGAGCTTTTGCCCTAAATCGGTGTGGCTGTAGCCTTACCCCTAGAGAGTCCTAGGGGTGAGGTTTCTGGCCTATTGAGAGACAGATGTCAGCGGTGTTTACGCGAGCATAGGCTCTTGGTTACGCTGAAGAATGCGCGCCAGTTCCTCGACCGACGGCCCCGCCTCGTACAGGCGGTTAGCATATGTGCCGGTCAGGTTGGGCAGCGTGTCAGCATGGTAGCCGATAACGGCTTCGGGGTCTTTCAAGACATGACCCGTCAGCACGCCCACCACGCGCTCACTGCTGCCGATGATGCCACGCCCGACCAGTTTTTTCACACCTGCCAATGAGCAGGCCGACGCAGGCTCACAGCCGATGCCGTGCGCGTCAATCATCGCTTTAGCGTCCATAATCTCTTGGTCGGTCACGCGCTCAACCACACCGTTGGTCGCGCGGATGGTGCGGACGGCCTTGGGGTAGTTAACGGGGTTGCCAATCTTAATCGCCGTGGCGATGGTCTCAGCCTTTTGTGGTCTGAGATGGTCAAACCCACGCAGATACGCCTCGTAAAAGGGCGATGCGCCCTCGGCTTGGATGACCGCCACACGCGGGATGCGCTCAATCCAGCCCAATTTGTACAG
The DNA here is from genome assembly GCA_025454725.1 of Anaerolineae bacterium. Classification (GTDB taxonomy): domain Bacteria; phylum Chloroflexota; class Anaerolineae; order Aggregatilineales; family Phototrophicaceae; genus Flexicrinis. Next base: position 1,266 of record JALONW010000213.1, on the reverse strand, counting down.
TTCACTCAGCGCCTTGCCAAACGCCGACGAATTGCCGAGGTTACCGCCGGGGACGACAATCCAATCTGGCACGTCCCAGCGCAGCTGCTGGAGGATTTCAAAGACGATGGTCTTCTGCCCTTCCAGTCGGAACGGGTTAATCGAGTTGAGAACGTAGATGCCGAGGTCTTGCGAGACCTGCCGCACCAGTTCGAGGTTTTTGTCGAAGTCGGCGTCAATACGGATGGCTGTAGCGTTGTAGGCGACTGACTGCGCCAACTTGCCCATTGCGACTTGCTTATTTTGGAAAAAGACAATTCCTTCCAGCCCACTGAAGGCGGCGTAAGCCGCCAGTGATGCCGAGGTGTTGCCTGTGCTGGCACAGGCTACCCGGCTCATCCCTAAGACGCGGGCTTGGGTCACGCCGCCCGTCATGCCGCGGTCCTTGAACGAGCCGGTGGGGTTTTCGCCCTCATGTTTGAGATGCATTGACCCGACACCCGCCCAAGCCGCAAGGCGCGGAACGTGATAGAGGTTGGTATTGCCCTCTGGAAAGCTGACAATCAGGTCATCCGGCACATCTGGGTTGACCAATTCCTTAAAGCGCCACACGCCGGATTTGTGCGGATGGTCAAGCGAGCCGAGGCGCTGGTCGAAGGTCTGCCGGGTATGGGTCTGGCGCAGAGTGTCGAGGTCATGCTCAACGTCCAACAGCCCGCCGCAGGCCTCACACACATACATCACCGAATTGATCGGGTATTGCTGCCCACAAGCCATACATTGTAAGATGCTCGCCACGTCCCACCTCGCTCAGACCCTGTGAAATCTCTCACTTAGCTGCCCCTAAGGATAACACGGAAAATGGCCTTCACCAGAGCAGAAGCATTCGCGCCAGCGACCATGGCAAACGTTGGCTGCGGATTCGACATCTTGGGACTGTGCCTTGAAGCGCCGGGCGACCGGGTGGTCGCGGTGCGTCGGTCAGAACCGGGCGTAGTGGTGGCCGCCATCCACGGCGACAATGGCAAGCTCACCCGCGACCCAGCCAAAAACTCGGCGGGCGCGGCGGCGCAGGCGGTCCTTGACCAGCTCGGTGTCAGCGATGGCGTCGCCCTGACCATCTACAAAGATATGCCGCTTGCCAGCGGATTAGGCAGCAGCAGCGCCAGCGCCGCCGCTGGCGCGTTGGCCGTGAACGCGCTGCTTGGCTCCCCCCTCAGCAACCGTGAACTCATCCCGGCGGCGGTGGTCGGTGAAGGCGCGGTCAGCGGCTTTCACGCCGATAAC
>JALONW010000212.1 GCA_025454725.1 Anaerolineae bacterium | reverse complement strand
CGCCGTCCGCCCAGAACAAGATGAGCTGGTCGGGGTCGGTCGGGCTGAAAATCGGGGTCACATGCCCTTCAGCGGGGAGGCGGTGGCGGGTCTCACCGCCCGTCACATCGACTACCACCACCTCGCCCTCGGCGGCATAGGCGAGCAGCGTCCCGTCCGCCGAAAGCGACGCCCGGCCATAATCACCATCCAGCGCGAAAATCGGTGCGGGCTGGTCGCTGGTCTGGGCATGAGTGGGAAACAGGACGGCAAACATCAGCAGGTACAGCAAGCATAGGCGTTGCATCGCTTAGACCTCCTCAAGTGGCTGCACTGGACGTTACCCCAAACTGTGGCTGCCCCCAAGCACGCTCACCCCACGCTTGATGGGCGCTGCCCCGCTAAATCGGCCACAGTTTCATCCGGTAGCGCACGCGGGTGATGAACATCTCCAGCAGATGGGGGATGGAGCGGAGGTCGCGGCGCTGGGCGTAAAGCACCGAGAGCGTTCGGTCAATGTGGTGACGGTGAACGGGGTTATCGGTGCGCTGAATCTGGGCATAGGCGTCCAGCGCATAGGACAGCGCACGGCTGTGGTTGGTTTTGGCACAGATGAGCGCCATCAGATTTAGGACGGCGGCGGTATAGGTGGGACGTAGCCGAGGCCGTACTCGTACAGCCCCTGCTCGTGTTCGCCCAGCGATTCGCCCGCCTCGGCAAGGCCGCGCCCGAACTCCGCCAGTGCCGCGTCGTACTGACGGGTCTCGGCGTACACCCAGCCAATATTGTAGGCGTGCGCCGTGAAGTCGATGCCACTGGCGTACTGACGGGTCTTGGCCTCCGCCTCGGTGTAGAGTGCAATGGCGCGCTCGGCGAAACCGGGGTGGGTCAGGTGCAGGAAGTAGTACAGGTCGCCCCGGTGTTCGAGGTTATACAGCGCATAAAATGGCTCATCGTCCCAGCTTAACAGCGCGTCCGCCGCGTCGAGGTGCTTGAGACCGTTGTTCAGGTCACGGCGCTGGCGGTAGAGCTGCGACAGCACCATGTGATGTAGGGCGCGGGTCAGGCGGCTCGTACCCTCCCCGCGCAGGGCGGCAAGGTGGGCTTGGGTCAGCCGGTTAAGGCTGCGCCCCGTTCGGCGGTACAAGACCTGCCCCCAACTGTTGAGCGCCTCAAGCTGTGAGCGCTGGTCAACCGGCAGCGCCGACCAACCCGGCTGCGCCCGCACGATGTCATAGAGTTGGTGCCAGCCCTCCCAGCGCCGCCGCTGGATGGCGTAGCCGCCGAGATACTGGCACGCCCAGTTCAGGCTAGGCTGCTCCGGCGTGGGGTAAAGCGGCCAACTGCCGTCCTGTTGCAGGTAGACGGCGCGCAGGTCGGTAGCAGTGGCGCGTTCGTAATGGTCCATCGCCTCCGCCACGTCACAGGCCATCAGGGCAGCATGGGCGCGCTGGAGCTGGCCGAAGTTCACCTCGCGCAGCAGCGCGTCACCCGTGCGCTTGCTCATCCTTCACCCCCGCCCACGAGGTAGGCGCGTACCAACGGGTGCATGGTGTAGCGACCACCGTTGAGCGGGCTGAGGACGCAGTGGTCAATCAGCTCGTTGGTCAGGTGGTCGAACTTCCCGGCCAACCCGGCAGCTCGGTACAGGTCAGCCAGCTCATGCCCACTCACCTCCATTCGGTTGACGCACGCTTGAGCAATCAGGCGGGCAAAGACTGGCGCTTCCGCGCTCAACGCCTCGATGAGGGGGTCGAACAGCATCCCCAGCACATCATCACGCCCGCTGCTCAGGGCGGTGATGGTCTCGTCGATGACGGCGTGGTCGAGGCGCTGCGCCCAACGCCGGGCAGCAATCAGCAAGAGCTGGGGGTTGCCCTTGGTGGCATGCGCCAGCGCGGTGGCCTGCCCCGCCGACAGCGGATGGTCGGGACGCCAGCCCGCCACGAGGTGGTGGAGGTAAGCGGTGCTGGCCTCGACGCTCAGGCCGCTGATAAGGAGGTCGGTGCAGCCGTACTGGCCGACCTGCTGGCGCGAGGTGAACAGGACGCGGCTGGCAAGCCCAGCCTTGAGGCCGTGCGGCACGACCATCTCCACCAGTTGGCGGGCGACGGTGGCGCTGGCCTCGACCGTCTCAAGGTTATCGACCACCACGAGATAGCGCCCGACACGCAGCCGGTCGGCACACTTGTTGATGAGGTTATCGCCCACCGCCCCCATCACATCGGACCAGCGGAAGCGCACCGCCAGCCCACGCAGCATCTCCTCAAAGAAAGCTTGGTCGCTGGGCGTGCCGGGGATGTCTACCCGCTTGCCGTGCAGGTCAATCAGGTAGCGCTTATCGGTGAACCATGCCATGTCATAGCAGAGCTGTTCGGTCACGGCCTGCACCGCCCCGTACCAACCCAACGCGGTCTTGCCCTCACCGCCCACGCCGACCAGCGCCACAGCGGGCGACGATTCGAGGCACGAGACCAGCGCTCGCTGGGCGTCGGTGCGTCCAAACAGCTTATCAGGCGGGCGCGGGTAGACCCGGCGGCGCAGCTCGAACGACCAGACCGGGAAACTGGGCGGCTGGTCATCATCGCGGCCGAGGATGTCCCACACTTGGTCATCGGTCAGCGTCCCACCGTAGAAGCTGCACGCCGGTGATGCGAGGAACAGGTTGGCGTGGTCGATAAAGTCCTCGCGGTTAAACAGCAATTTTCCATTTCGGCGCGCAATGAACCGCAGCGTGGCAATCATCTGGACGGCTACCGTCAGGTTGGGCAGCCCCGGACGCCCCGGCGTTTCGCCCAGCCACGCCGCAATCTGTGCTTCCGACCACGGCACGGGGGTAATCCCGTGGGTGTGCGCTACCTCGATGACCTCACGGTTCGATTCGACCCCCGCCGCGCTGAACCAGTCGGCCAGCAGCGACTGCTTGCCGGGTAGGTTGTGATGCGACATATCGTTCTTCAACCTTCATACACACAAAAACACCCTCAATCTAGCCGAATATAGCGCATCTTCGGCGTGAGGGTGTTACGTTGGATTGCGCTAGGTTTCTGCCTTGGAAACCACCTTCCCCGCGCCAGAACCTACAGCAGTTTAACCAACCCCAGCAGCGCCCCAATAACCGCAATCACCTGTCCGGCGCGCACGAACGGACGCACCCGAGACTCCAGCTTGGTGAGTTGAGCATCAACATGGCGCGGTTCGGGGTCTTCGACGCGGTGGCGGTAAATCCAGCGCACCGGTTGACGGATAATCCACCACACCAGCGCCGCCCACAGCAAAAATCCCAGCGACAGCGCCGTCAGGTTGGGCAAGCGCGGGTCTTCTAGCAGCGGCAGCAGGACAAACGAGACCACGGTCGTCCAGAGGAACATCAGCAGCGTCTTGACATAGCGCAGCAGCAGGCGGCGCAGATAAAGTGTGTTGCGGGTGAGGTGCATCTCGGTGGTCGCCACCTCATCCACCAGTTGGCGGTCAATGCTGCGGGCAATACCCATCGCGGCGTTGAGGTGCTGCGCCTCGTGTTCGGCCTGTGGGTCATCCTCTAACACGCCCAGCTCGCGCAGGCGCTCAACCGACCGACTGGGCGGCAGAATCAGCCCATCGGTGTCCGCGATGAGCTGATCGAAATATTGGCTGCGCCGTCCCTCGCTGAATGGCATCATAAATGGGATGGCGTCGTGCTGGTACTGGCGCGCCATGACCGCCCGTTTGACGCGCTCAGACTCATCCGGCGAGAAGTTGATGCCGCCCAGCGCCATCGTCGGGTTGAGCAGAGTCTCCGGGGAGCCGGGGGCGTAGAGCGTGAAGTAGAAATGCACGAGGTCTTCCAGCAGCCAGTACACCCCCACCAGCGGAATGGCGAGCGATAGCATAAACACATAGCCGATGCACAGGAAGAACACCACCGACAGCACTGCGCCAAAAGGTTCGGGCAAAGCCGGGTAGATATTGCCGATTTGGGTCAGCAGAAAGGCGAGGATGCCGTCCACGATGTCGCGCAGAAAAATCGGGATGAGCAGCAGTAGACCCGCCCCACCGATAAACGCGGTGGCGATACGATGCTGAGTCGAAATCCGCACTTCGCAGCGCTGAAGGTAAGCACGGGCAGCGGCGCGGTCGGCCTCGGACAGCGGGGAGTCTTGGGTTTGGGTCGTCATGAGAGCCTCATTGGATGGGCGCGTTAGTGCATCTTCCCGCCCAGTTTGGCCGGGAGGGTCGGGGAGAGCAGCGAGACTTTGCCGTCCTCGGTCGGGACGCCGAGAATCAGGCACTCGGACAGGAACCCGGCGATGTTCTTGGGCGCAAAATTGACCACCGCCACCACCTGCCGACCGATGAGGTCTTCACGCGGGTAATTGGTGAGCTGCGCGCTCGACTGGCGCACGCCAATTTCTGTGCCGAAATCGACCGTCAGCCGGTAAGACGGCTTTTTGGCGCGAGGGAATTCCTCGACTGCCACAATCACCCCGACGCGGACGTTGACCTTCTCGAAGTCGTCATAGCTGATGATAGTGGCGCTGTCGTCGCTCATGATTAACCCTCCTAAACATGCAAATCTCAGGGCTTACACCCCGTCCCCGGCGCGCAGCCACGCGACAGTGCGCGCCAAGCCATCGTCGAAGCTGACGATGGGCGAAAAGTCGAGCAAATCACGCGCCCGGTCGATGGCAGCGCGGCTGTGCTGGATGTCGCCGCTGCGCGGGGGGCCAAACTGCGGCGGGATGTCCGTCCCCAACAGGGCGTTGAGCTTATCGACCAAATCCAGCAAGCTGATACGCCCGCCGGTAGCGAGGTTCATCACCTGACCGCTGGCCTCCGGCGCGCTGGCGGCCAACAAATTCCCGTGGACGACGTTATCAATGTAGGTGAAGTCGCGGCTCTGCGTGCCGTCGCCGTTGAGCGTGGGCGACTCGCCGCGCAGCATGGCGCGGATGAACAGCGGGATGACGGCGGCGTAAGGGCTGTTGGGGTCTTGGCGCGGCCCGAACACATTAAAGTAGCGCAGCGTGACCGTCTCTAGGCCGTAGGTCTCGGTGAAGACGCGGCAGTACATTTCCCCGGTCAGCTTGGCGACGCCGTAGGGTGAAATCGGGCGCGGGGTCATGTCTTCGCGTTTGAAGTCGCCGGGCTGGTCACCATAAGCCGACGACGAACCAGCGTAGACCACACGGCGCACCCCGGTCTGGCGGGCGACGTCAAGAACGGTCAGCGTCCCGGTCGCGCAGTGGTGATGGGTCTCCAACGGGTCGGCAACGCTGCGCGGGACGCTGGGCAGCGCAGCCTGATGATAGACCACTTCCGCGCCTTTGAAGGCCGCTTTCAGCGCGTCGGCGTCGGTGATGCTGACCTCGTGGAAGGCAAAACGGTCGCCGCCAACGGCGGCCAGCACGTCGAGGTTGCTGCGCTGGCCGGTCAGCAGATTATCAATCACGGCGACGGTGTGGCCTTCGGTGAGCAGGCGGTGGGCGATGTGCGAGCCGATGAAGCCCGCCCCGCCGGTGATGGCGTAGTGCATAGGGGTAAAGTCCTCTGGGGATGGATTGTCAGGTCGAAACGGGGGGCGCAGCGGGCGTAAGCTGGTAATTGCGCCGAATCTTCCACGCCAACATATATTGCGCGGCCACCAGCGCAATGCACAGCAGCGCCAGCGGGACAGAGGCCGTCAGTGTCAGCGCGAGACCGGCCAGCCCAAACAGCGTGCAGTTGGCATACAAAATGAGCAGCACCCAGCGGTGGCTAAGGCCGAGGCTCATCAGGCGATGGCTGGTGTGGTCGCGCCCGGCCTGCCCCGGTGAGCGCCCCTCGCTGATGCGTGTGAAAATCACGAGGTTGATGTCAAACACGGGCAGCCAGACCACCACCAGCGGAACCAGCCACAGCGGGCTGAAGGGCGGCGTCACCATCTCGACTTTGACGCCGATGACCGCCAGCACGAAACCGAGCATCAGCGCACCCATGTCGCCCATGAAGGTGGACGACGGCGCGAAATTATGCACCAAGAAGCCAACCGCGCTCCCCAGCACCGCAGCAGACAGCAAGCTGACCAAAATCAGCCCCTGCGACAGCGCAATCAACAGAAAGAAGGCCGCTGCAATCGCGCTGCTGCCCGCCGAAAGGCCGTCCATGTTGTCTTGGAAGTTGACTGCGTTGGTCAGCGCCATAATCCAGAAGATAGTCAGGCCGCCGTCGATGATGCCGATGCCGGTAATGGTAAACGAGATGCCCGATACCACCACGAACGCCCCCGCCACTGCCGCCGCGATGAAACGGGTGCGGATGTTCAGGTTGTAACGGTCGTCCAGCGCGCCCACTGCCGCGATGAAGCCCGCGCCTGCCATCACCGCGCCGAATTGGGCGATATAGGCCGGGGGGCTGAACAGCAGCAGCGACAGCGTGAAGCCGATGTAAATCGCCAGCCCGCCCAGCAGCGGCATGTTGCCGTTGTGGATGGTACGGTTATTGGGCTTGGCGACCACACCCAAGCGCATGGCAAGCCAACGGCTGACGGGCGTCAGGCCGAGCGCGGTGATGAACCCCACCACGAGGATTGGGACGAATTGGAGGTGGTCGGTCATGGGCGGCTGCCCCTCCCGGCTTTGCTGGGCTGATGGGGTAGGATGTGTTCTAGATTTGCATTATAGCCCTGCAATCCCACAATGCCTACGGGATGTGCTACACTTAGCGCGATCCAGTGCCAGCAGGGGAGTGACGCCGAATGGCGACGGAACTCGTAACAGCCATCTTTGCCCGGCGCGAAGTCCTCAGCCGCGCCCTTGACCACCTGAGCAACCTGCCTGACCTCAAGCTGTATCGCGCCGTCGTAATCGCCAAGACCAAGACCGACCGCACCATCGTGGTCGATGACGAGATACGCGGCGAAGAAGCGGGCATCTTCGGCGGCATTGCTGGGGCGGTCATTGGGGCGATTGGTCTGGGCGTGACGATGTACAACGCCGCTGCCACCGACCTACTGGTCGAGTTGGGCGCAATCCTCGCCGGGGCCATCGGCGGCGGGGTGGTTGGGTTCATCGTCGGGCGCGTGGTGTCGCTGTTGGTCGATAACCGCAAGCGCAGCGTCCAGTTCGACGCGCTGGCCGAGCGCCTCAACACCGAACAGGCCGCGCTGGTCATGGAACTGGACTTTACCCCCAAGTTGCTCGACCGCCTGCGTAAGGAACTGGAATCCTACCGCCCAGAGCGTATCTCGCTGTTGAGCGAGGTTATCGCGGCGCGGGTGCGGCGGTAAATCCCCTCAGCCGTCTAGCAGCGTATGGTTCAGGTCAATCAGCGGCGTTAGCACGACGCGCACGATGTCGCCGTCAATCAGCCCAGATAGTTCAATCACCTCACCGTTAATCCAAATGGTATCCGCATCGACCACCACGCCGAGACTCTCGGTGATGGGTTCGTAGTCGAACGCCTCGTAGTCGAACGCCGTCCCATCGACCCAAAACAGGTCATCAAACCGGTTCGAATACCAGATGACTTTGCACCATGGTTCTTCAAACCCATCTAAGTCATGACCGTAAATCGGATCGCCGCACCCAGCGTAAATATACTCATGCGGCGTGAGCCACTCAAACTGGCTGAGGCGGTCTTGGTCCCAACTGTTCTGCATGAAGGTTGGGCGCATGAGATGACGAGTAAATGGTCTCATCCCTTCGGCGCTCGTGTCGTATGCGATCAGCCGACGGTCATCGGGCGAAAACACCCCATCGGGGTATTCTTCCCCCGAAGCCACGTCCAAATGGTAGCGGCGCGTGCCAGATTCTAGCGCAAGGTAATTTCCCAGTGGCGAATAGTGCCGCACCCGTATCGCTTCATCAGAAGCGGCGAGCAGCAGGTCTGGCCGAGCGTCGGGGGTGAGTGCGTCCCACAGCCAAACTCCCGATTCAGTGCTGAAGGCGAAGGTGCGCCCATTCGGACTCCACGCCCCGGCTCGTGCAATCAGAGGGTCATCAGATGGGGTGGTGAAACTGGTGAGCTGTTCCATTCCATATCCACTCCCCACGCTGAAAGTTTTTCGGGATGCGGTCACAAACACACGCAGTTGATTCCCCGTCCAAGCAGTGAATAAGACCGAGTCGCTGGAATAAACGCCCGCTTCACCTTCAAGCTTAAAGGTATATAGGTCATCAATCGTATTGTTTTCCTCTACACCTCTTCCAACGGGGTAAAAACTGACTTGGTCTAAACCATTGGGTGCTTCGACAACCAATGTACAACTGTTCGTCCTATATAGGTCACAATACAGTGTATTGGGGGACTCTGATTGAACTGGAACAGTGTCGTTAACCGGTAATTCATACCACTCGCCAGTATCAGTCATCACATCAACGATGACAGGGCGCGGAGAGACATATCGCTCCGGTGTGACCGGCTCATGTCCTATTTGCTCAACCATATAATCGACCAATTCATTCATGGTGAAGGTTTGTACCGCATCGCTGTTGTATTGTATGGGAAAGCGAAATACATTATCTTCGTCTGCGACCATCACGCTTCCCCCATAGGTGCCCAAAGTCTCACGGTACGTCAGCCTAGCGATGAACAGCCGCCCCTCTTCAACCCTGTAACCAAGTGAAGCACAGCGTACTGGGTAAATACGCCCTTCAACCCGTGAATTGTGAATGGTAGTCAGTGAATTTTGGAAAAATAACAACGTGCCATCAGCTTGTGGGTTTTCGAGGTAATAATCGACGTGCAAGACGACGTTGATGCTGCTGTCGCCCGCGGTCTGAACCCGCCCAACAGCGATGATTCGCGGCGGCGCATTATCACCCCAATCCTTTAGAATATCTGAGAGCGAAAATGTACCGGGAGGGAAAGATGCCCCACCACTGCACGCCTCTGCCGGGTTTATCACCACAAAGGTGAACGTTAAAAGCAGCGCGATAGACGACACAATATTCAAGGCGAGGCGGCGCATAATCCCTCCAGTTGACCGGTTGGCGGGATTGTAGATGCGCCGCGACCAGTATTCCGCAAACGACGGGGAGTAGGCGGGTAATCACCGTGCGAGAGTCGGTTTAGGCCGCCGCGAGTTCGTGCGCCACAAAACAACAAGGGGTGTATATATAGGATAACCGTCAGTTTACGGACACCCCCATGACCACCCCACCCTCGATTGAATTCAAGGACACCAACCAGAGCCTCAGCCAAGCACTCCACGCCGCTGCCGGTCAGCTTACCGGCCAGACCACCACCCTGCGACAGGTTCTGGCGCTGCTGGGCGAACAGGGCTTGTTGGTCGCCTGTGCTTTCCTGACCCTCCCCTTTCTGATACCCGTTTCTATCCCCGGTGTCAGCACGGTTTTTGGCATCGCTATCATCCTGCTGGGGGTGGCGGTGACGCTCAACCGCGTGCCGTGGCTGCCCAGCCGCGTGGCTGACCGTGAGCTTGACGCCACCAAGCTCCGGCCAACGCTGGAAGACGGGGCGCGTTTCGTCGCCCGCTTTGACCGCTTCATCCGCCCACGCCTGCTGGTCGTGACCGGGAGCGCGCTCCTCAACCGTATACACGGCCTATCGCTGATTTTTGGGGCGCTGCTGCTAATTATCCCGTTCGGTCTGGTGCCGTTCTCCAACACGCTCCCTGCGCTGGCAATCCTGTTCTTGGCGCTGGGAATCATCCAGCGCGACGGGATATTCGTCGCGCTGGGCTATGTGATGAACCTTACGTCGGTTATCTATTTCGGCGCGTTGGCCGTGGGCTTGCTGCTGGCCGGGCAAGGCCTCGGCTCACTGATTGGCGGGGGCTAATCCCCCATCGACGTACACAGCTCGACCAGCACGCCGTTGAGGTCGCGCACATAGGCCACCCACTGCCCCCACGGCTTCTGAGTCGGCTCTAAAACCGCCTCTGCGCCGCCCGCCAGCGCCCGCGTATAGGCGGCGGGTACGTCGTCGGTTACTAGACCGACCTCGATGCCCGCCGCTGGGTCTGACGGGCGGTTCAAGCGGTAATCGGCCACGCTCTGCCGCGCCAGCGTCTCATCGACGAAGCCCAGCGCCGTCGCCCCGGTCTCCATCTCGGCATACTCATTCGATTCGTGCAAGAAGCGGCGCGGCAGGTCAAAACAGCGCTCATAAAATTCAACGGTGGCCGGGACATCGGGGACGTAGATGAGGGTGTAACCGAGGCGCATGGTGGGGTATCCTTTTAAGTGATGAGAGATGAGTTTTGTGTAGGGGCGAGGCTTGCCCGCCCGTTTGTGAAACCAATTTTGTGCTGTGTGTTGGGCTTGACTGCTCCCTCCACACCTCTAAAACGTCGTGCCGATTTCAAATGTTCCAACGCCTGTTACATATAGAACATAATAACATTTTTTAGCCGAAAAAGCAAGCAAATTCACGCTTTTTGATGACCGTTTTTTTGAGGAGTTAGAAGCCCAGCCCCATGACCAATGCCACCCCCCACGCCCTCGAAGTCTCGAAGCTGTCCAAGACCTATGGCAGCGCTACCGCCCTGCGCGACGCCACCTTTGTGCTGCGCGCCGGGCAGTTTCTGACGCTGCTCGGCCCCAGCGGGTGTGGCAAGACCACCACTCTGCGCTTGATTGCCGGGTTTGAGCCGCCCGACACCGGGAGCATCCACATTCAAGGGCGCGCTGTCAGCGGGCAGGGGTTCACCGTGCCCCCGGAGCAGCGGCGCGTCGGGATGGTGTTCCAAGACTACGCGCTGTTCCCCCACCTCGACGTGGCGGGCAACGTCGGGTTTGGTCTGCGTGGGGATAAAAAAGTCAAGGCGGCGCGGGTCGAGGAGATGCTGGCGCTGGTCGGGCTGTCGGCGTTCGCTGACCGGATGCCCGGCGCGCTGTCCGGCGGACAGCAGCAGCGCGTCGCGCTGGCGCGGGCGCTCGCCCCACAGCCGGAATTACTCTTGCTCGATGAGCCGTTCAGCCATCTCGACGCAGCGCTGCGGGCGCAGGTGCGCGGCGAACTGCGGACAATTTTGCGTCAGGCGGGCGTGTCGGCGGTGTTCGTCACCCATGACCAAGAAGAGGCGTTGAGCCTGTCGGACTGGGTGGCGGTGATGTTCGACGGGCGTGTCGAACAGGTCGCGCCGCCGCGCACACTCTACACCCGCCCAGCCACCCGCCGAGTCGCGGAATTTGTCGGGGAGGCGTTCTGGCTCCCCGCCCAAGCCGATGGACTGTTCGCGTCTTGCGCGCTGGGCAACGTCGCGCTGGCGGACTCGGCCAGCGGCGCGGTAGACCTGCTCATCCGACCCGAATCCCTGCTCATCGACACGGTGGGACAAGGGACGGCGGCGGTGGTCGAGTGGCGCGAGTATTACGGCCACGACCAGCGCATCGGTGTTATTTTGGCGGACGGGACGCGGCTGGTCGGGCGGGCAGGGCCAGAATCGGCCATCAGCGTCGGACAGAGTGTGGGGGTGCGGGCGCGGACGGCGGTGCTGCCGTATGCAAAGGCCGACGCCGTGCCGCAGACAACGGCTTAGTTCACATCCGGCTCCGGCGAGAGCATATCGATGCCCTGCACGCCTCGGTCCAGCTCCCACGGGAAGACAATGTAGGCGTCGGTGGTGGCGGCGAAGAAATCCGGCTTGCTCTTGGTGAAGAGCGAACGGTACGGGTTGTAGTGCATCACGCAGTTGTAGGGGATGCCGCCCGCCCCCTCGACGCGCCCGCGCACGGCGGCACTGGTGCGCCCGCTGCCCCACACGTCGTCGATGATGAGGGTACGCCGCCCAGTCAGCAGTTCCGGGTCGGGGAACTGAAGGAAGGCCGGCCACGCCATCAGCCCGGCGCGTTCGGTGCCGGGGAAGTCAACCGAGGCGGTCAAGACGTGGCGGACGTTGAGCGCCTCAGCGATTAGGCCGCCGGGGATGATGCCACCGCGTGTGATGAGCAGTATGGTGTCATACGTCGCCGCCACCTGAAGCTGCGGGACGAGGATGTCCACCAGCTTGTCCACATCCTGCCACGTCAAAACCTCGGTCCGCATCGGCCCGCGTGATGTTGCCATAATTGCCCGTCCCTTTATCAGCGGGTACTGCCGCTGGTATCTGTGTGAAGTCGCACCATTATAGCGGCTAGAGCGACTCTAGCAACGCCGCACAGTCGGGGTCGGCGGCCAGCGACTCACGGAACTCGGCGTGCAGGGTCTCCGGCGCGTTGTCGAGTGCTTTTTTCAGCAGCGGGACGGCGCGGTCAGGCTTGCCGCGCTTGACCTGCGCCCAACCCTGATAGAAAGCGACGGCGGGTTCGTTGGGGATGAGCTTGGCGGCGGCGGCGGCCTCGCGCTCCACGGCCTTGTGGTCGCCCAGCCGCTGCTGGATGTTGGCAAGGCGCAGGTGCATCCGGGCGCGAAACGGCTCTGACCATTTCTTAATCGGGATGATTTCCAGCGCCGACTGGTAGGCGCTGATGGCGTGTGAGCGCCCCATACTGTGTTCGACGCCGAGGTCGAACAGCACATCCCCGACCATCTGAAGGCGACGCCAGTCCGGGGCGAGCTTCTCCACTTGGTCGAGCGCGTCGCGGTAGCGTCCTTGCTTGAGCAGCACCTCGGCCAAGCGCTGGAGCAGGCGCGGGTGGGTGCTGTCGAGTGTCAGGGCATTTTGCAGCGCCGTAACCGCTTGGTCGAGCAGGCCGAGCTGTTCATAGGCGCGGGCGATGAACAGCGAATCGTCGGGCGTGAGACTGGGCAGCGCGTTGAAGTCGTCCAGCGCGGCACGCAGGTCGTCCGGTGTGTTGAGCGCCATGCGCGTCTCGGCGCGCAGGCGGCGAGAGTCGGCGTCGTCGGGCGCGGCGGTTAGATGGTCGTCCAACGCGGACAGG
>JALONW010000211.1 GCA_025454725.1 Anaerolineae bacterium | reverse complement strand
ACCCATGCCCCGACCTTCACCCCTCAGCCTATTTTCAGTCAAACGGAGCAGGAACGATGACCCCGCTTAACCTAGACCCGATGGAACTATGGGCGTTTTTGGAAAATTCTGACTTTGAGCGCCGCACCAAATCGGGCGACCTATACCGTCAAGACGAGGTGGCGCTCATCGGGCATGACACACGCCTTGATGAGGACTACACGCTGATGACCAGCATCGGCTGTAAGGGCATCCGCGACGCCGCACGCTGGTATCTCAGCCACCCCGCGCCGCATGTGTTCGATTGGGCGTGGATGGATTGTGTGGTGGAAACCGCCCAGCGCCACGGCTTAATCCTCTATCTCGACCTGTGGCATTATGGCTACCCGACATGGATGGACATCCTCGCGCCGGATGCACCGGAACATTTTGCCGAATTTGCGGCGGCCATCGCGCAGCGCTACCCCTCGCTGCACTATTACTGCGTCAGCAACGAGCCGACGCTGATGGTTGAAAATGCAAGATGATTATCGCGGCCTCGCGTGCCATTTTGGAAATTCGCCCAGACGCCCAGCTCATCATCCCCGAACCGTGGCACGCCAACCGCGAAAAAGGGTTCAACGAACAAGCCCGCATCATTGACACGGTGCTGGGGCGGCGTGATTCCCATCTGGGCGGCGCAGACGAATTCGTCACGGTGGTCGGCCTGAATCACTACCGCGATACGACCCTGCCGCCATTCCATCAGCTCATCGTCCGGGCGCAGCAGCACTGGCCGGATAAGCCACTGTGGATTACCGAGACATCGGGGCCGCCGCGTGGTTGGCAGCAAGCCGAGTGGTTTTGGTGGATGTTGGCCGAGGTGAACCTTGCGAAACTGATGGGCGTTCACGTCCCGGTGTTTACGTGGGCACCTGCTATTTCCATGTTTGATTGGGTGAACGAGAAGAAATATCTCCCCAACGGCATCTGGAAGCTGGACAAAAAGCTGAATCGCGCGCCCAACGGCACAATTGTCGATGCCATTCATCTGGCGCGGGAATATGGCTATCTCAAGTGAGATAGCACGAAGATTACACCCCTTACCCTGTACCCTGAACCCACAAGCTTCATGCCTTATCCATACATAGCCCGGATGCCCTCGCGCCATTTCTTCATCTGTGCGCGGGGGCATTTGCGCATTCCTACGCCGTCCGTCCCGCCGGTTTGGTGTCAGACGAGGCGAATAGATGAAAAAACATACGGGTGAATTCACACCCGAGCTCCCGGCGTGAGGGGCTAAATGCTGCAAAAAGTGTGTGCGCGTGTTACACTGGGTTTATCTGTGCCAATGAGAACAAAGGGTGTGTGGGCGATATGGGGTCTAATCGGCGTCGTTCGACGAGCAACCGCAGCCGTAGCAGCAGCACCAGCCGCAGCGGTTACGGGCGCAAGACCCTTGCCGAGGCGCGTATAGAACACATCACATGGGCGCTGTTGGTGGGCGTGTTCGCCATCATCTACCTCGCCCGTGACACCGAGTTGGCCCAACAGATCCAGATCCCCAACTGGTTCGCACCAGTGGCGGGCGCACTGATCCTACTGGGGTCAGGCTTCTATCAGTACGCACAGGGCTGGCGCGTCTCACCCGCGACATGGGTGGGTGGCTCCCTGATGTTCGTGGCAGCTTACTATGGGCTTTACATGAACCCCGGACGCGACCTGAACGGGATCGTCCTACTGGTGTTCGCCGGGGTGATCGGGTTCGGCGTGGTAACTGGCGAAACCTAGAAAAATCGCCCATTTTAGGGCGCGGATAGGCTAATTTTACTTTGTTGATGAGCGATGGACTAAGGCCGTGACGGGAACTGTGGACGCACAGACGGACTCTTCTAACCGCGTGACCCTTGAAGACTGCCGCAAGCTGGCGCTCCCGCTGGAGACGCGGGTGCTGGCCGGTGAGGGGCAGCTCTCGCGCCCTGTGGCGTGGGTGTCGGTGCTGTACCCCCAAGATGACCCCCTCCACAAACAAGTGCAGGCGGGCGAACTCGTCCTCATCTCACCGCAGGAGGCCGGGAGCATCCGCCGCACGACTGATGTCGAGCTGGTGCGCTGGGCTGCCGAGGCCAAACTTTCGGGACTGGCCTTCTTCGAGACGGTCTCACCCTCTGCGCTGGCCGAGGCCAAAGCCTATACCGTGCCGGTGCTGCTCCTGCCGGGCAGCAGCCGCCCGCGTTTGGTCGAGCGCTCCACCGTCAGCCTATTGGTAGACCATAAGGGACAGCTTGAGCGGCGCGGCCAGCAGATTTATCGCCAGCTCACCGAGATTATCGCCCGCAACGAGGGGCTGAACGAGCTGATTGACGTTATCGCCCGCCTGACCAACAAGGCGGTCGTGCTGCAAGACAAAAACCTGCGCGTGATGGTCAGCAAGCCGCACCCGCAGTTGGTCGGCGCGTGGGACAGTGTGGAGGCGTTCCTGCGTGACCCGCGCAACCTGCCGGTCGAGCTTCAGGACCGCACCAAAGTCGCCGACATCGAGCAGCCGGGCATCATGCAGGCGTTGAGCCTGCCGGGGCTGGCGCGGCTGGTCGCCCCAGTCATCACCAGCGACATGGGGCGTGGGTTCCTGTCCATCATCGGCATCGAGACCGAATTGGACGAAATCGACGCGCTGATGGTCGAACACGGCGCGGCGGCCTGCGGGCTGGAAATGGCGAAGGTCAAGGCGGTCAGCGAGGCCGAAAAGCGCCTGCGCGGGTCGTTCCTAGAGCGCCTGCTGGTGGGGGATGTCAGCCAGCAAGAGGCGGTCAAGCAGGGTGAGCGCCTCGACCACGATATGGCCGTCCCACATCTCGCCGTCCTGTTGGCGTGGCAACCGTCGGAGCGCGCTGTGCCGTCGCTGCGCCGACTAGAGACGCTGGTCAACAGCGTGGTCAACAACCAGCGCGTGCAGGCGCTGGTCTGGATGCGCGAGTCGGAGAACGAGGTCCTGATGTTCTTCGCCACCACCGGCGACCACCCGATTGACTCCAGCCTCAAATTGGCGCGCACGCTGTCGGAAGAAATCCACCGCCAGTTCCCGTCCAACCGCGCCGCGATTGGGCTGGGACAGGTCGCCCGCGAGGTGTCGGGGTGGCGCAGCAGCTACCGCGACGCTCGCCAAGCGCTCGACCTCGCCCGCCGCCTCCAAACCGATACGCCGCTGTACATCGGCGACCTCGGCGTCTATCAGCTCATCTTGAACCTGAGCGATACCGAGATGCTCAAGGAATTTTGTCAGCACACGCTCGGCTCACTGCTCGATTATGACCAGCGCCAGACCGCTGACCTGATTAAGACGCTCGAAGCGTTCTTCAACTGTCACGGCAACCTCAGCCAGACGGCGGAACAGCTCATCGTCCACCGCAACACCCTGCTCTACCGCATGAACCGCATTAATGAGATTGCAGGCATCGACCTAGACCGGCCCGAGACTCGGCTGGCGCTGCACCTCGCGCTGACCATCCGCCGCCTGCTCAGTCTCGGCTGATGACCGCGCTTTGGCCGACTGCGCTGGCGATTTTTCGCAAGGACCTGCGCGCCGAACTCCGCAGCCGTGAACTGGTGGCCTCGATGGCGCTGTTCGCGGCGCTGTGCGTGCTGACCTTCAGTTTCGCGCTGGAACTCGACCGCGAGGCGCGCGAGTCGGTGGTCAGCGGCGTGCTGTGGGTGACGGTGACGTTCTCGGCCATCCTCGGCCTGAACCGCAGCCTGAGCGGGGAGCGCGAATCCAGCGGTCTCGACGCGGTGCTGCTTGCCCCCATCCCCCGCGCCTCGCTCTACCTCGGTAAGCTGCTGGCAAACTTTTCCTTTACGCTGGCTGTCTCGCTGATTTTCCTCCCCGTGATGACCCTCCTCTACAATCAGCCGCTGCTCAACCCGTGGCTGGTGGTCGTGCTGGCGCTGGGCGCGTTCGGCCTGACCAGCGTCGGGACGCTGCTGGCGGCCATGACCGTCCAGACCCGCGCCCGCGACGCCCTGCTGCCCATCGTCATGCTGCCGACCGCGCTCCCCGCGCTGCTGGCGGCGGTCAACGCCACCAATGCCCTCATCAACGAGGCAGACGCCTCATTGTGGCAGGGCTGGCTGGCGCTGCTGCTGGTGATTGACATTTTTTACGCGGTCTTCTGCGCGCTGCTGTTCCGCTATGTCGTGGAGGAGTAACTGGCGCGGCAGGTGTAGACCATCAGGGGCTAAGACCGGGCGTTTTTTTGGTAAACTGGTAGCTATAAACCCTCCCGCCCTGTATTCCAATCCTGAGGAACCCCCACATGCCCCTCCATGATGACCACGGCTCCGGCGCGATTTTCCTATTGGTCGGCCCCGGCGGTGTCGGCAAAAACACGCTGATGCAGCGGGTGATGCCGCGCTTCGCCGACCTGCACCAAGTCCCGACCGCCACCACCCGCGCCATGCGCCCCGGCGAGATGGAAGGCCGCGAACATTATTTCATCGACGAGCCGACCTTCATCGCATGGCGCGACGGCGGTAAGCTGGTCGAATGGGAGGAAGTTCACCCCGGCAAATGGTACGGCGTGGTGCGCGACCCGCTGGAAGCCGCCTTCCGCGCTGGGACGTTCCTCATCGCCGATGTCGAGATGGCTGGGGCGCAGAAGGTCAAGGCAGCCTTCCCTGACCACACCGTCCTCATTTTCATCGCGCCACCCGCCGAGGGGGACAAGGACGCGCTGCAAGTCCTAGAGGAACGGATGCGCGCCCGTGGCGAAAAAGAGGAAGGCATCGCCAAGCGTATGGCGCGTGCGCCGCGTGAGATGGAATTTTCCAAGCAGTGCCAGTACATCATCGTCAACGACGACCCCGACCGCGCCACCGAGGAGCTGACCCAAGTCATCGCGCAGGAGCGCGCCGCCCGGTTTTTGATTGAAGCGGGGGAACAGTCATGAGCGCATTGGCCGACCTGCACCGCGCAGCGGGCGCAGCCGTCGCACCGGACGGCATCCCCCAGACCTACGGGGCGCTGACCGATGAATACGCCGCTGCCAAACAGCGCGCCGTCCTGCTCGACCGCAGCCACGAGGGGCGCGTCACCCTGACCGGCGCGGACTCCGCCGCGCTCGTCCAGCGCACCAGCACCAACGACGTGCAGGCGCTCACGGTGGGTCAGGGCTGCGCGACGGTGTTCATCAACCCGGTTGGGCGCGTGCTTGACCGCGTGGAGGTCTGGCACACTGGTGACTCACTGCTGCTCATCGCCGCGCCGGGGCGGGGCGAAGCCGTTCGCGCCTATGTGCAGCAGAACATCTTCTTCCGCGACAAGGTGTCTCCCGTCGATTCGACAGCACAGACCGCCCAACTTGCGCTGCACGGCCCGCTGGCGGGCGCAGTGGCCGAGTCGCTGATTCCCGGCGCGGCGGCTCTGCCCATTTTTCACCACCTGACTGGCACGGCGGGCGGCGTGAGCTTCCGAATCGGGCGCGCCAAACCCCTCAGCGGCGACCACTTCCGGCTGGTATGCGATTTGGCTGACGCGCCCACGCTTTGGTCGGCGGTCTTGGCGGCGGGGCAACCCCACGGCCTGACGACGGGCGGCTCACTGCTCTACAACACCCTGCGAATCGAATCCGGGACGCCGGGGGTCGGGCGTGAGCTGACTACTGATTACATCCCGCTGGAATTGGGGCTGTGGGACGAGGTGAGCTTCTCGAAGGGCTGCTACACCGGCCAAGAAATCATCGCCCGCATGGAAAGCCGGGGCAAGCTGGCTAAGACACTCGTCCGGCTGCAACTCAGCAACCCGACCGACGCGCCCGCCGACCTCATATTGGACGGTAAGCGCGTCGGGGGCATCACCAGCGCCGTAACCACCCCGGACGGCGCACACTACGCGATTGGGTTCATCAAACCCGACCATGCCGGGGTGAGGTCAACCCTCCACTTACCCACCGGACAGGCGACCATCCTCCCGTAAGGTTGCGCGTTTGACACAACGTGCCATAATTCTTATGAAGTACGTTACGGTCAATCCGCACACGGGGGAGTGAAGCATGAGTGAACCACAAGAGCAGAGCCAGTTGGCACAGGGGCTGGCCGCGCTGCGCGCAGGCGATAAGGCCACCGCCCAGAGCATCCTACGCGAGGTCGTCAAGCAGGACCCGCGCATCATCGAAGCGTGGATGGGCTTGGCGCAGACCACCGACGACCCCGGTCGTCAGCGTGCCTGCTATGAGAACGTCCTCAAGATTGACCCCGACCATGCCGCCGCACGGGCGGGTTTGGCGACGCTGGCGGTGTCCGCGCCCGATTCTGCATCGCCCGCTGGCGAGACCATCGACTCGCTGCGCTCGAAGGCCGCTGCACCCAGCGCCACCAGCCGCAGCTTCAAGCCGCCGCAGGGCATCCCCGACGCGCCAGCCTCGTTTTCGCTGGACGACCTGCTGACGGTCAACAAGAACCTGTTGGCCTCGCTGCAAGGCACGGCTGGGCGCGGCGGCAACGCCGAGGCGCTGATTGCGTCGTGGTGGAACGCGACGGTCTTGGTCGTGACGATGGGCGTGCTGACTGGCCTGATTGCGGCGATTGTCAACCTCATCCGCAGCAATGGGTTCGGCTACAGCGCACTGGCAATCATCACCCTGCCGGTGCTGATGACCCTGAGCATGGTGGCGGGGCTGGCTGGCGCGGTAGTGTTCTCACGCTGGTTCTTGGCGTGGCGCGGGGTCGCCCCCGGCAACCTCCTCGACCACAGTATGGCGCTCATCCGCCCGTGGTTCGGTGGGAGCGCCGCCGCGCTGGTCATCCTGCTCATCGGCGGCCTCGCGGGTGCGGGCGTCACCTCGCTCGATTCGCTGCTGCTGTACTTCCAACTCTCGACCAGCGGCCTCAGCCTCATCCTGCTCATCATCAGCCTCGTCGTCGCCATCGGCGTGCTGTACCTGACCGAGCGCGGCTGGGCCAAGCTCTACCCCGAAAGCAAATCCCTCGACCGCTATATCGCGGCGCTGGTCAGCCTGCTGATTATCTCCATCGCGGTGCTGTAGCGGCACATCATTTCAAGCAAAAAAACCCTCCCCGCAGTGTGCTGGGGAGGGTTTTTCTTTTGGGAAGCGCGGTGTAACCGGGGCAGAACCCCTGCCCTACGCGGTGACCGCCATCTTGCCGCTGAACACGCCCAGCGGGCGGTTGCCGTCCGTCGGGTCGGTGATGAGCAGCGCGAGATGGTCATCGTCACAGACCAAGACTTCTGTCACCTGCACGCGCAGGTCGCCGACCAGCCACATATCCCCGTCGCGCACCGGGATGACCACCGGCTCACCGACCGGCTGGGCGGGGGCGGCGTAGGGCTGGTGGTCGCTGACGTACAAGGCGGCGTCGGTGGCCTTCGCCAGCGCCA
>JALONW010000210.1 GCA_025454725.1 Anaerolineae bacterium | reverse complement strand
TGCGAACGCTCGCGCCGCCAGCGCGTTGGGGTCGTCTGGGTGTGCCTCTAACACCGCCCCGCTGAGTTCGAGGGCGCGGCGGCGGTCAGGCAGGTCATCGTAGTCCACATAGCTGCGGTACACCAGCGCCCGCACCATCTCCAGCGCGGCGGGCGGCCAATCGGGTCGGGCAGCGAAGGCCCGTTCGGCGGCGGCAATGGCTTCATTGAGGTTGCCGCTGTCGAAGGCTCGGCGTGCGGCCTCCAGTTCCGCTTCAATGGGTTTGACCGGCGCAGGGGTCAGCACACTGCCGACCCAACCCAGCGCCCAAACCAGCACCCCTGCCATCACCCCCTGTACGACGGCAAACGGCAGACGCCACGGGCGAGACCGGCGGGAACGGGTTCCGTAGCCACGTCGAATCATGGGGAAGCCTTCATCAGGTAGGGGGTACGCGGGTATATTGCGCCGATGGTAGCCCATCGCCCGGCAAAATGCACGCAGTTGCTGTGGGAAAATGTGGCTATCTGTGGGATTCAGGCCAGCACGGCGCGCAGGCGATGTTCCAGCTCGCTCAACATGGCGGCGGTCGCCCCCCACACCACCTGACCGCATAGGAGGTAGGCCGGGACACGCCGCAGCACCCCGGTCGGCAAGGGAATCTCAGTCTCGTGCTTAGAATCAGGTGTCAGGAGCGCGTCCAGCGGGGCGAGATGGACGGCGGCGACCTCGTGCGGGCTGGGGTCGAGGTCAGGCAGGCACGGCAGATAGCCAACCCACGGGTAGACATCGAAATGGCTGGGCGGGATGTACAGCGGCGACAGCGCACCCAGCTTTTGGACGGGGCGGGTGTCGATGCCGAGTTCCTCTCGGGTCTCACGCAGCGCCGTTTCCCAGAAATCGGCGTCGGAGTCGTCGCGCCGCCCGCCGGGGAAACTCATCTGGCCACTGTGGCCGTTGAGCTGCGCCGTCCGCCGCGTCAGGATGAGGTGGAGCGCCCCACTGGGGTCGCCGGGCATGGGGGCGGCCAGCGCTAAAACGCCTGCCTCACGCGGGGGCGGTTCGGGTTGGCGGTTGATGCGCCCGGCAGGAGCCATCGCAAGGTGGGCGGGTGATGGGTCGAAACCGGGGAGGGTCATGGCGCGCTGGAGGTCGTTTAGGGTAATCACGGCGGTCTATCAGCAAGCTATTGGACCCGTCTATTGTCGCACAAAAAACGTGTTAAGGTCTATAAGGGTTGGCGAACCGTCTGTTAATCCCCTCATCCGCCGCACAGCATACCGCCCTACCACCCCCCCGCAAACCGGGGTTATAATCTTAGGTATAGCCTGAAACCGGATAAGTGATACCCCCAAAACCCCCATGACCCCTTTCTATGGTGCCAACGAGGGCTACGTCCTCGACCTGTATGAGCGTTTCCGTGAAAACCCTCAGTCGCTCGACCCGCAGACCCGCGCCTTCTTCGCGTCGTGGTCGCCAGAGGCGCTGACCGGCGGCCTCGATGCGGTCGCCAACGGCCAAGTCAGCGCCGCCGATGCCGCCGACACCCAACGCCTGATGCAGCGGGCGGTCGGCGCGGTCAACTTCGCGCAGGCCATTCGCCAGTTCGGCCACGTACAGGCCAACATCGACCCGCTGGGGGCAGAGCGCCCCGGCGACCCAGAGCTTGACCCTGCCTTCCACGGCATCACGTGGGACGACCTGCGCGGCCTGCCCGCTTCGCTGGTCGGCGGCCCCATCGCCGCGCACGCCATCGACGCCCACGAGGCCGTCCAACAGCTCCAAGCCGTGTACTGCGGCTCCATCGGCTTCGACAACGACCACATCCGCATCCCAGAGGAGCGCAACTGGCTGCGCGAGGCCGCTGAATCGCGCCGCTACCGCTACGAGTGGTCGTCCGGCGACACGTCGGTCAAATTACTCGACCGGCTCGCGCAGGTCGAGGCGTTTGAGCAATTCCTCCAGAACACCTTCCCGACCAAGTACCGCTTCTCGGTCGAGGGGCTGGACACCATGATTCCGATGCTGGATGAGATTATCCGGCTGTCGGGCAGCACCGGCATGAACACCATCGCCATCGCCATGGCGCACCGTGGCCGCCTCAACGTGTTGGCGCACATCATGGGCAAGCCCTACGCCCAAATTTTGAGCGAGTTCCGCGACACCCTGTTGCAAGACGACGTGGGCTACACCCACGGCGACGTGAAATACCACAAGGGCGTGCGCTATCAGGTCGGCAAGAACACCCACAATCAGCCGCTGATTGTGACCATGCCGCCCAACCCCAGCCACCTCGAAGCGGCCAACCCGGTCGCGGTCGGGATGGCGCGGGCGGCAGGGACGCAGACCGACCACCCCGGCCCGGCCAAGTTCGACCCCAGCCAGACCATGCAGGTCCTTATCCACGGTGACGCGGCCTTCCCCGGTCAGGGCATCGTGGCAGAGACCTTCAATATGTCGCAGGTCCCCGGCTACTGGACGGGCGGCACCATTCACATCATCGCCAACAACCAAGTCGGCTTTACGACGCTGCCGGCGGACGGGCGCAGCACGCTCTATGCCAGCGACCTTGCCAAGGGCTTCAAAGCGCCGATTTTCCACGTCAACGCCGACGACCCCGCTGCTGTTATCGAAGTGGCGCGCATCGCGTTCGGCTACCAGAACGAGTTTGAGAAGGACATCGTTATCGACCTTGTGGGCTACCGCCGTCACGGCCACAACGAGATGGACGAGCCGATGTACACCCAGCCGGTGATGTACAAGGGCGTGCGCGCCCACCCCAGCGTCCGCCATCTGTGGGCTGACCAGCTCGTCCAGCGCGGCGGCCTGAGCGCAGAGCAGGCGCAGGCGCTCTACGACAAGCACACCACCACGCTCCAATCCATTTACGACACCCTGCCGCCCTCGAATGAGTTCATCGAGAAGCAGCCGGAACCGCCGCGTGGCGCGGCCTCCAGCGTTATCACCGCTGTGGATTTCGAGGCGTTGGCCGACCTCAACCAGAGCCTCGGCGGCATCCCCGACGAGTTCAACTTCACGTCGGTGCGCTTTAAGAACACCCTTGCTGACCGCCGCCGCGCATTCGATGAACCGGACGAGGCGCGGGTGGACTGGGCGACCGCCGAGGAGCTGGCGTTTGCCTCGATTCTCGCGGAAGGCACGCCCATCCGCCTGACCGGTCAGGACTGCGAGCGTGGGACGTTCAGCCACCGCCACGCCGTGCTGCGCGACGTGAAAAACGGCGAAAAGTTTGTCCCGCTGCACAACATCCCGCAGGTCAAGGCGACCTTCGAGGTCTACAACAGCCCGCTGTCCGAAGAGGCTGTGCTGGGCTTCGAATACGGTTACAGCGTGCAAGAGCCGGGGCGTTTGGTCATCTGGGAGGCGCAGTACGGTGACTTCGCCAACACCGCGCAGGTCATCATTGACCAGTTCATCATGTCGGGGCGTGACAAGTGGGGACAGACCCCCTCACTGGTCATGCTGCTACCCCACGGCTCGGAGGGCGCTGGTCCCGACCACACTTCGGCGCGCTTGGAGCGCTACCTCCAGCAGGCGGCCAACACCAACGTCCGCATCTGCTACCCGACCACCGCCGCGCAGTACTTCCACCTGCTGCGCCGCCAAGCCCTGCTGCTCAAGGTAGACCCGCTGCCCCTGATTGTGATGTCGCCCAAGTCCCTGCTACGTAAGGACTCGGTCAAATCGACCGTCCGCGAGCTGGCGACTGGGCGCTGGCGTCCGGTCATCAGCGATGCCGACGTGGACCCGATGGAGGTCACGCGCCTCGTGCTGACCACTGGCAAGCTGTATTATGACCTCGTGGAGAGCGAATACCGCGCCAGCAACCCGCATGTGGCCGTTGCCCGCGTCGAACAGCTCTACCCGTTCCCCAAGGTGGACCTGATGGCCGTGGTCAACGCCTACCCCAATCTCAAGCAGTTGGTTTGGGCGCAGGAAGAGCCGCGCAACATGGGCGCGTGGGATTACATCGGCTGGCGCTTGCGTAAGCTGGTCGGCCCCGACCTCAAGATTTTCCCGATTGGCCGTCGCCGCAGCGCCAGCGCTGCCGAGGGGTCGAAAAACGCCTTCTTTGCCAACCAGCAGTGGGTGGTGAAGGATACCTTTACTTGGAACCCACAGGATTAACGAGGAGACACACACGCGCATGGCTCTAGAAATCAAAGTCCCAGAGTTGAGCGAATCGGTGGCCGATGCGACGGTCGCTGAATGGACGAAGAACGTCGGCGACGCCGTGAAAGCCGGTGACGTGCTGGTCATCCTAGAGACCGATAAGGTCTCGGTCGAAGTGACGGCAGAGGCCGACGGCGTGCTGGCCGACATTAGCGCCCCCGCGGGGACCGATGTGAAGGCCAAGCAGGTCATCGGCTCGCTGGATTCCAGTGGTGCGCCCGCCGCCGCGCCAGAAGCCAAGCCCGCTGCGCCCGCGCAGGTCGAGCAGCCCAAGGCCGCCGCTGCGCCCGTCCCATCAGAGGCCAAGCCTGCCGCTGCCAGCGCTACTCCGGTCGCGCAGCGCGTGGCTGCCGTCCACAATGTGGATGTGGCACAGGTCCCTGCCGCGGGTGGCAAGGTGACGAAGGCCGATGTGCAGAATTACATGGCCGCCCAGAACGCGCCCGCCAAGCCCGCGCTGCAACCCTCATCGGTCAGCAAGGCCAACTTCACGGTGGACATCGCCGCTGGCCGCCGCGAGGAGCGCATCCGCCTCAGCCGCCGCCGCCAAACCATCGCCAAGCGCTTGGTTGAGGCACAGGCCACCGCCGCCCTGCTCACCACCTTCAACGAGGTGGACATGAGCGCGGTCATGGCAATCCGCGCCAAGCGCAAGGACAGCTTTCAAAAGAAGCATGGGGTCGGCCTCGGCTTCAACTCGTTCTTCGTCAAGGCGGTCATCGGTGCGCTGAAGGCGTTCCCGGTCGTCAACGCCGAGATGCAGGGCAACGAGCTGTTGATGAAGCACTACTACGACATCGGCATCGCCATCGGCTCGGAAGAGGGGCTGGTCGTGCCGGTGCTGCGCGACGCCGACAAACTGAGCTTTGCGGGCATCGAGCAGCAGATTAAGGACTACGCCGGTCAAGTCAAAGAGGGGTCACTCCCGCTGGAAGCACTGATGGGCGGCACATTTACCATCACCAACGGCGGCGTGTTCGGCTCGATGATGTCCACGCCCATCCTGAACCCGCCGCAGGTCGCTATCCTCGGCCTGCACGCCATCAAGGAGCGCCCGGTCGTGGTCGATGGGCAGATTGTCATCCGCCCGATGATGTACACCGCGCTGACCTATGACCACCGCGTCATCGACGGGCGCGAGGCGGTTCAGTTCCTCGTCAAAATCAAGGAATTGATTGAAGACCCGGAAAACCTGCTCATCGAGGGGTAAACCCCACCTCACCCACACAGCCCCTCTCCTGATGGAGAGGGGCTTTTTTTATTGTGCGCGATAGCCATCCAAGCGGAGACAGCCTAACACACCCCCACCCGACCCAACCCAGACCCCCCACCTGACCCACCTATAAACCGTTCGGTCGGCGCGTAGACGGTCGGCGGCGGCGGCCTACAATGGAGGTATCTGTAGACAAAAGATACCGCCATCTAGAAGGAGGCCAGCCGTGTTGAACCAACCCAAGCCCCCGTTCCCGCACCAAAAGCACGAGAAACCCGGCATCGAGTCCGAGATTAGCCCGCGCCCGCGCTATCATGCCCCGCTGTACAAGGGGTCAGGCAAATTGGAAGGTCAGGTCGCGCTCATCACGGGCGGTGACTCCGGCATCGGTCGGTCGGTGGCTGTGCTGTACGCCCGCGAGGGCGCAGACGTAGCGCTGGTCTACCTAACCGAAGAGCAGTCCGACGCCGAGGAGACCCGTGCGGCGGTCGAGGCGGAAGGCCGCCGGGCGCTGCTCATCCCCGGCAACGTGCAGGATATGGCGTTCTGTCAGCACGCCATCGACGCCACCATTGAGGCCTTCGGCAAGCTGAGCATCCTCGTCAACAACGCCGCCTTCCAAAACCGGATGGAAGACATCAACGACTTGACCATCGAGCAGTGGGACACCACCTTCAAGACCAATATCTACGGCTATTTCTATATGGTCAAGGCGGCCATGCCGCACCTCGAAAAGGGCGCGACCATCATCAACACCGGCTCCATCGTCGGGCTGAACGGCAGCCCCGCGCTGTTGGACTACGCCGCGACCAAAGGCGCTGTCCACACCTTCACCAAGAGCCTCGCCGCCCAACTGGTCGAGCGCGGTATCCGCGTGAACTGTGTCGCGCCGGGGCCGGTCTGGACGCCGCTAAACCCGTCTGACAACCGCACGCCGGAGGAAATTTCGGAGTTCGGCATGGACCAGCCGATGGAGCGCCCCGCGCAGCCAGAGGAAATCGCGCCGACCTTCGTTTTCCTCGCCTCGAACGTCGATTCGAGCTACATGACCGGTGAGGTCATCACCCTGCTGGGCGGCGAGACGCGGGCAGGCTAGGGCGTAACGTCATCGTCCAGCGCTTGCGTGACATAATCGCTCTGGGGGCGGATGTGCTGACCCAGAACCATCTCTAACTGCGCCGTGTGACCTTGAACATGGCGCAGGTTGTAGATGAGCAGTTCAAAGAAACTGCACGTCCCCCAGCTAAACTCGCAGCGGCGTTCCATCTGTTCATCGGTCAGCGCATGAAGGGTTGTGCGGCACTTCTGGCGGCAGTCGTGCAGATAGGCGAGAAGCTCGGCTTTGGTATAAACGCGGTCGGGGATGGGGTTGTGTCCGTCTTGTTCAATCAAGCTGAACGGTTCTGGCGGCAGGAACCCCGAACAATGTGTGGTAAGACACATACCAAAACTGCGCCCGCTGCGGCGGGGCATCAGGGGTTAACCAGAGAGGCGCTTGCCACAACTCATCGGGGCAAGCGCCGAGGGTATCCCCGAGGTAGTCGATGGCCGCGCCGAACTGCTGCCAGAGTCCCGTTTTTAGCGTTGTGTTCATGGGTGTGCCTTTGTTTGGGGTTGAGCTACCTATATTTTATGCTGAAACATCCAAAATATTAGAACAAAAATATCACATAAAATACATTAACGGATGACACCGATTGAACTTGGCTTCATCATGCCAGATGGGTTAACCTTGGGTTTTTCCATGAACCTGAGGTTATTTTTCCAATGTTGGCACTAAGCGACGATTTGACCCTCTATTTCATCAACGACGGTACGACTCATGTCGACCCGGGCGGGGCGTTTGGCCTCGTGCCGCGTGCGCTGTGGGCGTCTCAGATGCCCGCCGACGCCGACGGACTCGTCCCGATGAACAACCACTGCCTGTATGTTGAGGCGGCGGGGAAGCGCATTGTGGTCGATACCGGCCTCGGCCACAATGTTGACCCCAAGATGGCGCGCATCACCCGCCTAGCGCGCCCCAACGGCAGCTTGCTCGACGCGCTGGCGCGCTTGGGCGTCCAGCCTGAAGACATCGACCTCGTGATTGACACCCACCTGCACAACGACCACTGCGGTGGGAATATAATCCTCGGCGAGGACGGGACGGCGCGCCCGGCCTTCCCCAATGCGGAGTACGTCGTACAGCGCCGCGAATACGAGGATGCCATGCGCCCTAATGAGCGCACCGCCGCGACCTATTTCCCCAGCAGCTATCAGCCGCTGGTCGAGTCGGGACAGATGCGCCTGCTGGACGGCGATACTGACCTCGCACCGGGCGTGTTTGGTGTCGTGACGCCCGGCCACACCCCCGGCCACATGAGTGTCCGTTTCGAGGCCAAGGGTCAGCACGCGCTGTTCGCATGCGATATGGCAAGCTACGCCGTCCACTTCGAGCGCCTCGGCTGGATGACCGCCTATGATGTCGAGCCGCTGGTGACACTGGAGACCAAGCGCCGCTGGCAGCAGTGGGCGCTGGACACCGGCGCGGTGGTCATCTTCCCCCATGACAGCCTGCGCCCGGCAGGGGTCTTACAGATGGATGAGCGCGGTCGGCCAACCGTGCAACCTATCCGCGCCGATTTCGTGTAAAAACGGCTGCCACAGTTACACAACGTTTACGCCGCGCTTATCCGGGGTTCATCGCTGAGGACTATTATCATTCACAACGTTCAAAAGTTTTTGAAACTTGTGAATGTTTTTATCGTTAGTCGTTCGCTGTATGCCCATTTAAAGGAGCGCAGCAATGCCAACCCTCAGCTCAGGCGAGTACACGCTCGTCTATAACCTCTTTTCTTTCACCTTTGCCGCCATGTTGGCCTCTTTCTTGTTCTTTGTGCTGTCCCGTGGTCAGGTCGCACCGGCCTACCGTTCAGCCCTCACGATGTCGGCGCTGGTGGTCGCCATCGCGGGCTACCACTACTTCCGCATCTTCGAGAGTTGGGGGTCAGCCTTCATCATCGATGAGGCCGGCAACTATGTCGCATCGGGCCGTCCGTTCAACGATGCCTACCGTTACATCGACTGGCTGCTGACCGTACCCCTGCTGGTCGCTGAATTGGTAGCGGTCATGAAGATTGGCAAGGGCAGCGGCGGCCTGACCTTCCGTCTGGCGGCGGCGGCGGCGCTGATGGTCATCCTCGGCTACCCCGGCGAAGTCGCGGCAGACACGGGAACCCGTGCCCTCTGGGGTGCGCTCTCGACCGTACCTTTCGTCTACATCCTGTGGGTGCTGTTCAGCGAGATGGGTCCCGCCATCGAGCGCCAAACCGGGCAGGCCAAGGTGCTGCTCCGCAACATCCGCCTGCTGCTGCTGGCGACGTGGGGCTTCTACCCCATCGTCTACCTGCTGCCCATCTTGGGCGTGGAGCCGACCTCGGCGCTGGTCGCCGTGCAGATTGGTTACTGCATCGCTGACGTGGCGGCCAAGTGCGGCTACGGCATCATGATTTACGCCATCGCTCGCGAGAAGTCGATTACCGACGGCTACAACCCAGAGGCTATCCCTGCAACCGCAGCGGGTGACTAGCACCTAACGCAAAGCAATCGTCTTAAAAGCCCCACCCTTTTCTTAGGGGGATGGGGCTTTTGTTTTTTCTGCGATTTTTCGGCCAATAGTACCAACACGGCGCAACCCATCCGCGCAGATTTCGTATAGAATCTGGTAATCTCGACACGATGTAGAAGGTTGCCCGCCATGACCACCATCGACAAAATCGCCCGTTACGGGTTTATCAGCGTTCTGTGGCTGGCGGCATTTGCCGTCGCGCTGGCCGGTTTCCGCAGCGACATCTACACCGACATGACCAGCGTTGCAATCTTTTTGGTGGCGGGCGTGGTCTCGTTGACCAGTGCATGGCGTCCTTCTGGGGCGTTGGATAAGCTGGCGCGTTATGGATTCTTAGCGGCGATGTGGTTGGGTATCGCGGTCATGGGCGATTATGTGATGGGACGTTTTTCGTTCATCAGCCTGACGCTGGTTGCAGCGGTCATTGGAGCCATCATGGCAACCATCGGACTGTTCCCGCGCTACGACGCCAGTGAAATCACCCGCGCTGCCCAACCTGTCGAGAAACGCAAAAACAGCCCGGTTAGCGCCCGTGACCTACTCACACCGGAGGATATGTACCTCCTGCGCCAAGAGATTAAAGAGGAACTCAAGGACGAGCTGCGCCACCAGATGCTGCGCAGCGACGCCTATGGCGACGAGCCGCTGGACTCGCTGCTCGATGACCGCTATACCCGTGCCAAACGTAAATAACAGCGCTGGCTGCATCCAGCACCCCACAAAAGAGGCTGT
This sequence comes from Anaerolineae bacterium, assembly GCA_025454725.1. GTDB lineage: Bacteria > Chloroflexota > Anaerolineae > Aggregatilineales > Phototrophicaceae > Flexicrinis. The sequence continues at coordinate 2,653 of JALONW010000210.1, read as the reverse complement.
CCGATGACCCCCATTGACCGAATTGCCCGCTACCTACTGATTACCCTCATCTGGCTGGGCGCACTGGGCATGAGCTTGGCTATCCTCATCAGCAGCGGGACAGATGTCAGTGTTTTCCAGATGGTCATCCTGCTCTGTGCATTGAGCGGCGCTATCGCAGGCACCTACATCCTCAACCCTACCACACAGGCGCTCCCCGCCGAGTCCAAACGTGAGACCGAGTCGGTGGGCAAACGCAAGAACGAACAGGCCGGTTTCGGCCCGCTGGACCTGCTGACGCCCGACGACCTCGAAGAACTGCGCGCCGAGATGAAGCAGCGCCTGCGTGAGCGCATGTTGTCCGATACCGACGGCCAGATGGCCTCGCTGGACGAACTGCTGGACGAACCGCCCGCCCGTGCCAAGCGCCGTTAGCCCGTTGACCCAAGGAGACGCCATCCCATGACCACCCTAGACCGTGTTGCCCGCTATATCGTCATCACGCTGGTCTGGCTGGCCGCGTTCGGGGTGATGCTGGGGATGGTCTTGTCGCGCCTGATTGTTCTGGGCGGACTCGCCGTGGTGGTGATGTTGTTTGCCCTGATAGGAGCCGTCGCCGCGACCTACATGCTCAAGCCGCCCACTGACCTCACTCGCCCGCAGAAGGCCAAACGCCTGACGGTCGAGCCGAGCGCCTTAGACCGCCTCACCCCGGATGACATCGACGACGTTCACGACGAGGACGTTTCGCCGCTGGATGAGCTGTTGAAAGACCAGCGCACCCGTGGCAAGCACCGCAAACCGTAAGTGAGGAGGGGAAATCCGCCCATGAACGCAATTGACAAGGTTGTCCGCTATTTCCTGATGATGTTGCTGTGGGGTGCAGGGTTTATCGTCGGTGGGATTCCCCATGTCCTTGGCTACACCATGAGTGTCGTTTTCGGCGGTGTCTTGTTGGTGGGCGCAGCGCTCCTCTCCCATCAATTAACGTGGAGGCCGCAAGGCAATGTCGATAAGCTGGCACGCTATGGTTTCTTAGCGACTCTTTGGTTCGTCACATTCCTTTTCAGCCTGTTTGCGTCTCGACCTATGGGTGGAATTTTCATCTTATGGTTTGTGGAACTGGCGGCGGCTTTGTTCACCAGCATCACCATGTTCCCGCGCTACGGTTCGAGCCCAGAAATTTCACAGCGAGACAGCCAAGCGCAACTCACCAGCACCAAGCGTAAGAACGACCAATCCCGCCCGCCGGTTGACCCGCTCGACGTGCTGACCAATGATGACCTCGCGGAACTGCGACAGGAAATCAAAGACGAAATCCGGGCGCGCCTGCGCTATGGCAGCAACGATGAGTTAACCTCGTTGGAAGATTTGATGGACGACCGACAGCCATTGGTCAGCGCCAAGCGCAAATCGTAACGTCTGAAGGAGCGCCCATGAACGCCATTGACAAGATTGTCCGCTATATCCTGCTCACGGTGTTATGGGGTGGAGCATTCGTCATGGGCGGAATTATGCAAACTCAGAATCCGTGGAGCGTTGTCTTGGTTATAACCTTATTCGTCATGGGCGCTATTTTCTCGAAGCAGGCGACATGGCCGATTAAAAGCAATATCGACAAACTCGCACGCTACGGATTCCTTGCGTCGTTGTGGTTTGTCACCTTTTTATTCACCATGTTTGTATCCTCAGCACCAGCGGCTATCTTTTCAGGCTATTACCTGAGCAGCAGCTATTTTTCACTCGTTTGGTTGGTAGTACTCATCACAGCGGCCATTACCAGCGTCGTGATGTTCCCGCGTTACGACCAAAAACAGTCTGTTACTCCGGCATCAGTCACGACCAAACGCAAGAACAACCAACCGCGTGAGCCGGTTGACCCGCTCGACCTGCTGACCGATGATGATCTCGCTGAACTCCGGCAGGAGATCAAAGACGAAATCCGCGCGCGCTTACGCTACGGCAGCAATGATGAGTTAGTCTCGTTGGAAGATTTGATTGACGACCACCGGTCACCGGTCAGTGCCAAGCGCAAATCGTAACGTCTGAAGGAGCGCGCATGAACGCGATTGACAAGATTGTCCGCTATATCCTGCTCACCGTGCTATGGGGTGGAGCGTTCTTTTTTGCTGGGGTTATCCAACTCTACAACCCGACCGCTGTCTTCTTGAGCAGTGTGGTATTCATCGTGGCCGCGATTTTATCAAAGCGAGCAGCGTGGTCGGTCAAAGGGAACATGGACAAGTTGGCGCGCTATGGTTTCCTCACATCGCTGTGGTTCGTAATGTTCTTATTCACCATTTATGCCGCCTCGTCACCGTGGATCCGCTCTTATGGTTCTTATATGGGTGTTGCCTTCGAACACATCCTTTGGGGGGTAGCACTCATTGGTGTCATCATCACTAGTTTTGCCATGTTCCCGCGCTATGACCAACCCAAACAGCGTGTCGCCACGGCGTCAGACACGGCCAAGCGCAAGAACGACCAATCCCGCCCGCCGGTTGACCCGCTAGACCTGCTGACCGATGATGACCTCGCGGAACTGAGGCAGGAAATCAAAGATGAAATTCGGGCGCGCTTACGCTACGGCAGCGATGATGCGGTATCCTCGTTAGAAGAACTGATTGACGACTACCCGCCGCCCGCCCGCGCCAAACGCAAATAACTGTCTCCC
>JALONW010000209.1 GCA_025454725.1 Anaerolineae bacterium | reverse complement strand
TTTGATGGTTTAGATTTTTCTTTCAATTCTTCTAACATGCGAGCATCTTCTGATTTTATGTCTTCGGGGGTTTTTGTTTCATTGTTTCTACGTTCTCCATTGGTATATCCAGAAATACTGGTTAGTGTTCTTGTAAGGCCGTAAGCTCCTACGAAGCAAAGAATAGCTTTTCCTTCAATTATATCAAAAGTTCGATCTAGTAGTGCGGCAAGGCCCGAAGCTACTACCCCCAGAAACATATATTGCATTATTCTCCATTTAGAGTTTAAGGGAATTTCAGGTTGTGAATGATCTAGTATATACCGGGTAAGTCCGCCAATTACGCCTGCACCCAGTACAATCCAAATCAATATTGACCATGAAATACTTTCCATTGTACCCCCTTTTTCTAACATCATGATTAGAAAATCATTGACATCCACGGGTTATCATCCCCCCACCTCAACGACCACCATGACCTCATCGCCGTGGTGGTTGATGACCTTGACCGCGATTTTGCCCGTGGCGGGGGCGTCGAACGGCAGGCTTTCCGTCCGATACAGCGCCTCCCACGCCTCTGGGTTGATGTCTGACTTGAGCGCCGCCTTGAGCTTGTCATACGGCTTGTCCGCGCCCGTGAAATAGGCGTGTCGGACAAAGAAGTTGGCCTCGTCGTAGTTGGTGTCGATGAACCAACACGCGATCTCGGCGGTGCTACTGCTGCGGACGCTGCCCTGATTGGGGTCGTAGACATCCACCCCCTTGAGCGTGACCGCCCAGCGGCCATCGGGCTGGCGCTGCGTCTCGATATCCGGCTCACCGAAGACCGTGAACAGGTTGCCCTTGCCGTCCTTCTTGAGGTCTTTGCCCATCAAGAGCAGGTCGGGGCTGATGCGCGCCGTCTGGACTTTGATGCGCCCGATGGCGTCTTTAGCGGCCTCGGTGACTTCGGGGTCGAAGGCGAAACCACACACCAACAGCAGGTCAAACTCGCCCAACCGGTCGCGAACCGTCTCTTTGGCGGCCTCGACGATCAGCTGCTTGCTGACCGTGCCATACTGTGGGCCGAAGACGACCGCGACCCGCCCGGCGGCTTGGTCGTTCATCGCATAGGTTCCGGCGGCGTTGAGGTAGCGCCCGGCGTAGGCGTCCAGCTGGGTGAATTTGATGCTGTCGCCCTTGCGCGTGCTTTTGACACCGGCGGCGCGGAGCTGCTCGATCATCTGCTCGACGAAGGTCTGCGCGTTGTCCGCGTCGGCGGTGATGTCCTGACCCAGCGCGCGGTGAGGGGAGAGGCTCTCGACCGTGAACGGGCCGCTGACGCGCACCACGCCTTTGACTACTTCTGGCTGGTCGTAGAGCGTCTCATGGTCGGCGGATTCGGCGATGGCGCGGTCAATTTCGCCTTGACGGTCGCGGCGCAGCTCCCACCACTTTTGCAGCAGGACATTCAGCGGTGCTTCCGGTTTGGTTGGATCATCAGACTTGGGAGCAGGGCGGGGGATTTCCCACTCCTCCCAAGCCGCGTCGGACTCGGCCAAAATGTGGGCGCGCAGCTCGTCCAGCGCAGGTTGGAAGCGCTCGTGGATGTCGTCGATGCGCGGGTTGTTGGCGATGCTCTTGAGCGTGATGTGCGGGACGGTCTTGTACTGGAACTGACTGCTTGGCCCGACCGCCGGGTCGTTGACCGTGTACATGGGGAAACGCGCCGACATCAGGCGCGTGCGAGCCAGCGCCAGCGCCACCCGCGAGGTGTCGATGGTGATCCAGCGCCGACCCCACTGCTCGGCGACATAGGCGGTCGTGCCGCTGCCGCAGGTTGGATCCAGCACGATGTCACCGGGGTCGGTGGTCATCAACATGCAGCGTTCGATGACTTTACTGTAAGTTTGTACAACATAGATGTTTTCGGTTGCAAACGTACTCTGTATTGTATCATCCCACCAATTCGTTATCGCTCGAGCTGGAAAATCCATGATATATCTTTTGTAATTTAAGGTTGTTTTGGAAGGGATTAGCCTACCAGCTTTTGCCAATCTATTCATTCCTACAAAATTTGTTTTCCAATACTGAGATTGGCTAGGTGAAAATTCCCTTCCATTAATTTTGAAAGAGAAACTTGACGAAATACCACCACTTTGTGAGGTTAATGCAGCGGTTCTGAAAAGCCTTGCATTAGTTGATGTAGTTAAGTTTATTGACCTTATGACAGAACCATCTTCTAACTCTGCTGATGGGAATGCATATGTATCGTATTCAACCATACGATATGTTTGTCTGTATCGTAAAGAAACAATGTCTTTAGAAAACCATAATAAGTAATCGTTAATGCTGTCTAAATGCTTTTCGCCTAGAGAACTGGTTTTTTTGAAAGGAATTTGTGCAACAAAGTTTTCAGCCCCAAACACTTCATCGAGCAAATTCCGAACAAGATGGACGTTTTCGTCCCCAATCTGGACGAATACACTGCCGCTGTCGGTCAGCAGTTCACGGGCGACGCGCAGGCGGTCGCGCAGGTAAGTCAGGTAGCTGTGGATGCCGTCCTGCCATGTGTCGCGGAAGGCGCGGATCTGCTCCGGCTCATAGCTGGCGTCCCTGCCGTCCTTCACGTCGCGCTGACGGGTGCTGGGCTGCCAATTGCTGTTGAACTTGATGCCGTAGGGCGGGTCGAGGTAGATCATCTGCACCTTGCCGCGCAGTCCCTCTTTCTCGGCCAGCGACGCCATCACCGCCATCGAATCGCCGAGGATGAAGCGGTTGGCCCAATGCTGCTCGTGCTGATAGAACTCGACCTGCTCCTCAAAATCGATGCCGTCGTAATCCTCGAACAGGCTCATCTGGGCGGGTTGTTCGGTCATGGCGGCGGCGCGCACGTTCTCGACAATGGCACGCGGCAGCACTTTCTCGTGGACGTAAATCGGGTGAACCCAGACGCGCAGGTCGTCCGCGTCGGCCTCGTCTTTGCCCTGCCAGACCAACTGAGGATCGAGCGCCGGGTCGCGGCGGTAGCGTGGGTAGGCGGCCTCGGTCGGCTCACGCTGCTCGTCGGTCATGAAGTCGCTGGTCTCTGCCGTCGGGATGTTCATCCGCGACTCGCTGTCGTGGTTATAGTCGTCGAGGTGCGTCGGCTTCTTGGGGGTGCGGGCCATAGTGGGTGTCTCTCTCAGGTAGGCGTATGATGTCGGTTAGATGAGGGTGGCAGGGCTGAAAGGGACACCGGTCACGATGCCCCGGATGATCTGCTCGGTGTCGTAGACCTCGGTGATCTCAACGGCATCCCAGCGGCCAAACCCGCCGTGTTTGTTGACGGCTGGCAGCCACAGTTCTTTTAGGGCATCGACCTTGGCAGCCTTGTCATCGCGGTCTTCGCCGCTCACCTCGATAATCAGGTTGAGGGTGTCCCCGTTGGGCAGCGCCAGCACAGCGATAAAATCTGGGATGTAGCTGCGCGAGATGCCCTTGTAGGTGTAGGGGATGGTCAAACCGAGTCGGTAATTCTTGACGTAGTGCAGCACTTCCGGCATGTATTCGAGGTTCTCGACCACCGTCTGCTCCCAGCGCTGGGTATCCAAGACCGCGTAGGACAGGGGCGATTTCTCGGTGGTGCGGTAAGTCGGGCGGGTGGTGTCGAACACCACGTCTGCCGTGCTGCCGACCTGCCCGTCGCTGGCGAAAATGGGGTAGAGGCGTTCTTGGTATTCGCCGATGCTGCCGCGTTTGATGGCTTCGCTAATTTTGCTGGCCGCTTCGTAACGCTTCTGGTCGAGCAGCAGGAGCTCGATCCCCGCGCCGCCTTGAGTCCGCAGGTAGTCCTCGTTGAACCAGCGCCGCACGATTTTCAAGACCTCTGGGAAGCGCCAGACAATCAGCTCACCGTCCACATCGCGGCAGGACAGTTCCATCACCTTTTGGGCAAGCTGGTACAAGACCGCCTGCACGCGCTTCTCGTTCATCTCCAGCGAGAGCGTGTTTTCAGCGCCGATGATGCCCGCGCTTTGGGTGCGCGTCGGGAATTCTTCCGGCGTGATGGTCATGCGTGAAGTGTCGTTAAAGACCGCGTTCAGCGGGCCGTCGGTCATCTCGATGCGGTAGCCGACCAGCCGGGGATACTCGATCTGCACGCGCTCCGGCAGGCTGCGGACGTGGGTGGTCGGCTGCTTGGGCTTAGGCGTCAGGCTGGCGCGTGAGGTGGGGATGAAGGCAAACGGCACGCCGAACACCTCGGCGTATTCGGGGTCGAACTTGCCCTCGTCGTTGACCTCGTAGCTCATGCGGCGCAGGCCGCGCCCGACGACCTGCTCACAAATCAGTTGGGTGCTGAAGGCACGTACGCCGAGGATGTGGGTCACGTTGTTGGCGTCCCAGCCCTCGGTTAGCATCGAGACCGAGACCACGCAGCGGATGTTCTCGCCCAGCTTGCCGGGTTTGCCGACGGTGTTCAAGACCTCGCGCAGCAGGTCCGAGTCGCTCAGTTCCTCGGCAGCGCTGCCGGTGCGCCGTCTGACCTCGGCTTTGAGCGCCTCGATTTCGTCTTTGGCGGCTTTCTTGAACGCATCGCTCATGCCTTCGCCGCTTTCGAGCTGTCGGCTGTCCACGAGGATGGTGTTGGGGAAGGCCAGCCAGCCCTTATCGCCCACGTTGCTGAACAGGTCGAGTCGGCCTTGGACGGGTACGAGCCGCCCATCCTCCATGACGCGCTCCCACCCGGCAATCCAGCGGTGGACGAGGTTGCTCACGGTGGTGTTGTTGCAGACGACAATCATGACCGGCGGCTGGGAGGCTTGTCCCTCGCCCTGCCATGCCTCATAGCGCTTTTTGTAGTCATCATAGAGCGACCATAACGCCCCCTCTAGGTCAGAGGGTAGGGAGGGCTCGGCGTTGAGGTCTTGTTTCTCGTCGGCCTTTGGCAGCTTGTCTTTAATCTCGACCCACAAGCGGCGGTTGATTGGGCCGTCAGGGTCTTGGGTGTTGTCGTCAATCGGCACACGCGGCACCTTGACGATCCCCGACTCGATGGCGTCCACCAGCGAGAAATCCGACACTACCCACGGGAAAATCGTGCCCTCGCCGTAGCCCGATCCCTTCAAAAAGAACGGGGTGGCCGACAGGTCATACACCGCTTTGATGCCCAGCCGTTCTTTGATGGCGCGCAGCCCATTGAACCACAGCCGAGCTTCTTTAATGCTTTCTTTGACTTCTGCTTTCTCTTCGGTAGAGATTTTTTCACTCTTACTCTCTGGGTTGTCTTTGTAGCAGTGGTGCGCCTCGTCGTTAATGACGATGATTTGGCTGCCGCCGCGCAAGGTATCGCACACGCGCCTGACCATCTGCTCTGGCGACTCAATGAAGACCGAGTCGTTTTCGTCCCGGCCTTGTAGGAGGATTTTCTTGGTTGTCCCCGAAACGTCGATGAGCGTGCGGCGCTGAAACTGGTGATAGTTAGCAATCACGATTCTGGCGCTGTGCAGTTGGCTCACGAGGTCGGCTGGCACGATGTCGCGCTGGCGGTAGTAGCTGCCTTCGTCATTGGGCATCAACACGCGCAGGCGGTCACGGATGGTGATGCCGGGTGTCACCAGCAAAAAGCGGTCGGTGAAGCGCAGGTCGTTGGGGGTCGCCCGCTTGTTTAAGACCTGCCAAGCGATCAACATCGCCATGACGACGGTCTTACCGCTGCCAGTCGCCATCTTGAAGGCAATCCGGGGGAGCGCGTCGTTGTAGGTGAGGTTGTCGTCCTTGAGCCGATTGATGATTTTGCGCCCGGCGTCGGTGTTTGGGGCGGCTTCTGTCAGGTAAATGGCGGTTTCGACCGCTTCGATCTGGCAGAAAAACAACCGATTTTCACGGTTGGTGTCGCCCCAATAATCTAGCAACCGTCGGCTGGTCGCTGAGGCATGGGGACAGCCCGTGCTACGCCATAGCGTTACCTGATCCCTCAGCTCGTTGACATTGCGGTTTTCTACCGGTTTTTCATCAAAGAGATTTAGTTCGAGTTGTTTGTTGCGACTGCGCGGCTGTGGGACAGGGCGCAGGTAGGTGCTGATCCGCCGTCCGTCAACGACCTCATCAGTTATGCCCTCGTCCGTAAAGCGGTAATGTAGGCTTGGCTCGTCGTAGGGCGAGTTAATGATTGGGTTCGCAATATGAGTGGTCATTATCGGCCAAGTCTGTTTAAGGCGGGATGCATTTTGCGTCGTAGAGGTAGTATAGCCAGCGATGTGCGATTAGGCAACAGGGTGGGGGTGATTTTCGGTGTGATTGGTTGGAAGTCAGGCGGTCATGGGTGGGGTGGGGATTTGGGGTGGGGGAGATGTCTGCAATTTGTGCGGAGGTGGTGTATAGTTTGGGGATGTATCAATCACATTGTCGTAGAGCCATATTATGACTGACAAATTGTGTGTGTTCATCAGCTATGATCGTGAAGACCAAGCTCATGCTGAAAAATTATGGATACAGCTAGGGGAATGGGGATTTGACCGTTGGTTGGATGTGAAAGACATCCCCAAAGGGATCAGCCGCGACTCGTCGGACTGGATTGAGGCAATTGATCAGGGGTTAAAGAAATCTCAGGTCGTGATTGGTTTAGTGTCTCCCGACAGTCTTGCCAACAAAAACGTTCAAACTGAGTGGAATTTAGCGCAACGGTATAATTGTCGTTTGCTGCTGTTAGGTTTACGCCCATTCAAGATCGAAGATGTCGCCACGGCATATTATATTAATCTGCATGGCGAAACCGCCGAAAAAACCGGCTTACAAGAACTTCAGCGCGAGTTGAAAAAAATTCTCGTTGAGCGCACCGCATTTCAAACCGAGTTCACAGCGCTATTACCATCTGAACCACCTCAAAAATCGCCTGATTTGCCGGATTATTTGAAAGAGAAACCAGAACATCCCTCCAATGATAATTTATTGCGTCTCATGGTGCGCGTTTTGACTGGCTTGGGTTCGTTGGTCTCATTCATTTGGTTGGTGATTGAACCCAAATTCGAGCCGTTAACGGTGTTTATCGCTATGCTCGGCACATTCTTAGG
>JALONW010000208.1 GCA_025454725.1 Anaerolineae bacterium | reverse complement strand
TGTTCGGCGGGCGGTTCCAGCGCCAACAGGTCTTAACGTGGCTGGAATCAGTCGCGCCGCTGGTGCGCGAGGGCGCGCCGAATCACCTCATCACGGCGGGCTGGATGGCTTATGCCGGGGACACCGCCCCGTTTGTCGATTTCATCAGTTTTCATCATTGGTGGGACGCCGCCGACCTGCGCCGCCGAATCGTGGCGCTCCGCCGCGAGACCGATAAGCCGATTCTGCTGCAAGAGGTCGGTTACAGCTCGCTCAACGTGACCTTAGACGGCCAACGCGACAGCCTGCGCGAGGCGCTCACCACCGCTGAGGACGAAGGGCTGCTCGGCTGGATGGTCTGGGCGGCCTTCGACTTCCCGCGTGACGCGACCTGCTACCCCGCGCCATGTCTCAGCCCAGATAACATGGAGCACTACTTCGGTCTATGGACCGCCGATTATCAGCCCAAACCGGCGCTGGACGCCCTGCCCCCGCCCTAGCGCGGGCGCGCTAAACCGTTTGCGCGCTATAATGGGCGGCAGACAGAGAGACAGGTTTCCCGCTGATGGTTGATGTATTGTTTGGACAGTCGTACTACCTCCGTTTTGACCCCAAATTATGGCGCGCCATGCAGCCTTATCCCCCGTTGGGGACGCTCTACGCCGCCGCCGCCGTCCGCGATTCCGGTCACAGCGTCGCGCTGTTCGACGCGATGCTGGCGGAGTCGCCTGCCGAGTGGGAGGCCGCTCTTGATAAGCATCAGCCTCGCGTGGCCGTCTTATATGAGGACAATTTCAACTACCTGAGCAAAATGTCCCTGCTGCGGATGCGCGAAGCCGCGTTCGCCATGATTGCGGCGGCCAAACAGCGCGGCTGTATCATGCTGGTCGCGGGCGCAGACATGACCGACCACCCCGAAAAATACCTGTCGGCGGGCGCGGATGCGGTCATTCTCGGCGAGGGCGAACACACCCTGATTGATTTGTTAACCCGAATCAAAAATTCCCCTCTTTCGGCCGGTGAGGGAATGGGGGACTCTGAAATGCCGCCCGGAGTCGCGACTCTCAACGCGGCGGGCGAGGTCGTCCGCACGCTGCCGCGCCCGACCATCAAAGACCTTGATTCGCTGCCGATGCCCGCGTGGGAATTGGTCGATTGGCCGCTGTACAAGCGCGTCTGGCGCGAGACTCACGGCTATTTCAGCGTCAACATGGTGACGACGCGGGGCTGCCCGTTCCACTGCAATTGGTGCGCCAAGCCGATTTGGGGACAGCGCTACGCCGTCCGCAGCGCCAAGAGCGTGGTCGATGAGATGCGCTGGCTCCGCGACAACGTGCAGCCCGACCACGTGTGGTTTATGGATGACATCATGGGCATCCAAGACCGCTGGATTGAGGAATTCGCCGACGAACTCGACCGGCAGGGCGTCCACATCCCGTTTAAGTCGCTCAACCGGGTCGATTTGCTGCTGCGCGGCAAGACCATTGCAGCGCTGGCGCGGGCGGGCGCGAAAATCGTGTGGGTGGGCGCGGAATCGGGGTCACAGAAAATCCTCGACGCCATGGACAAGGGGACTCAGGTCACACAGATTTACGAGGCCACCCGTCAGCTTCACGCGCACGGCGTACAGGTCGCCTTTTTCCTGCAATTCGGCTATCCCGGCGAAACCCGCGAGGATGTCGAGATGACGCTGCAAATGGTGCGCGATTTGCTGCCCGACGACATCGGCATCAGCGTGAGCTACCCGCTGCCCGGCACGCCGTTCTATGAGCGCGTCAAACTGGAGCTGGGCGAGCGCGCCAACTGGGTAGACAGTGAAGACCTCGCCATGCTCTACAAGGGGCCGTTCGCGACCGAGTTCTACCGCCACCTGCACACGGTCGTCCATAAGGATTACCGCAGCCGCAAGACGTGGGCGGCGCTGCGACGTGGAAAATGGGTCGGGCTGCGCGCCGCCGGGTCGATGGTCTATCACCGGCTGACGCTCCCGCTGGCGCTGCGAAAACTGAAAGCGCTGGAATCCGTGCCGACCCCGCCGCTGTCACCCAGCGCCAACGTCGCCGGTCCGTGAGGCCGTCCGCCTATAGGTGCGCGTCCAGCGGCATGACCAGCTCGACGGTCGTACCGTGACCTGCCGTGCTGGTGACATGGACGCGGGCGTCGTGCAGCTTGGCGATGGCGTCTACAATCGCCAGCCCCGCCCCGACGCCTTGGTCTTCGGTGCTGCGCCGGTCAATTTGGTAGAAGGCCGCGCCGATTTTCGCCAGTTGGTCGCTGGCAATGCCGCGCCCGTGGTCCTGCACGCTGAGGGTGATGTGGCCGTCCTTGTAAGCCGCCGACAGCACGATGGTTGAGCCGTCGGGCGAGAACTTGATGGCGTTGTCGATGAGTTCACGCAGGGCAATCACCAACGACTCGGAGTCGCCGGTGAAGCGCGGCAGCCCGTCAGCGACATGAATTTGGAAGTCGTGGCGCGTGCGGTCACGGGTCACATTGTCCAGCGCCTCTAGGAACAGGCCGCGTGGGTCATCAACGCGGCGCATCCGCCACGACAGACTGGCCGCGCCGTCGCCGTGCTGAAGTTCGGCCAGCAGGATGAAGTTTTCAATGAGGCGGCGCAGGCGCTGCGCCCCACTGTTGACGTTGCCCAAAAATTCGATGAGTTGGTCGCGGCTGATGGTGGTCTCTGGGTCAAATTCCTTAACCATGTTCGCATAGGCGACGATTAAGGTCAGCGGCGTGCGGAACTCATGGTTAAGCAGTTGCAAAATTTCGCGCTTCAGCTCCTGCATCCGGTCGGTCTGCACCCGCGCCAGCGACCGATAGCGGCGCAGGCGGGCGGCAATCACCTTGAGGAAGTCCTCGATGTCGAACGGCTTGGGGATGTACTCATCCGCACCGAGGGTCTTCCCCAACACCATATCACTTGGGTTGTCGCGGGCGGTCAAGAAGGTAAACGGGACGTGCATCCACGCTTCTTCGGCCCGGATGCGTCGCAGCAGCTCAAAGCCGTCCATGCGCGGCATCATGATGTCGGCGATAATCATGTCGGGGGCGTTGGGCATCTTGGACAGCACGTCCAGCGCCTCGATACCGTCCCCAGCCTTGACGACGAGGTAGCCCTCGCCGGTCAAAATGTCGTTCAATACGTCAATCATATTGGGGTCGTCCTCGACCACCAACAGCGTTCCATAGGTCTTTGCATCGGCGGATTGCATGGTTTTTTCGCGTGACCTCTAGCCGTTGGCGGCGCGGTGCAGCGCCAGCAGGTCAGACAAGATGGCAAACCCGGTCTGGACGCTGCCCGCGCCCGCACCGACCAGCGTCACATCGCCCATCAGGTCGGTGCTGAAGGTGACGGCGTTCTGTGTCCCGCCCACGCCCGCCAGCGGGTGGTCGAGCGCGACCTTTGCCGGTCGGACGCTTGCGCCGTCCGGGGTGGCCTCAGCAATCAGCTTCCAGCGTGCGCCTTCGGCGGCGGCCTGCGCGAGGTCGGCGGGCGTCAGTCCCCGAATACCCTCAACGTGCATCTGCGTCAGTGTCGGAGCGCGCCCGAACAGCGCGTTGCTCAGAATAATCAGCTTCCCGGCGGCGTCCCAGCCGTCCACATCGCCGCTGGGGTCAGATTCGGCATAGCCCAAGCGCTGCGACTCGGCCAGCACGTCGTCATAACTGCGCCCAGCCTCCATCTGCGTGAGCATGTGGTTGGTCGTCCCGTTGATGATGCCGCGCACCCGGCTGACCGTGCAGCCCGCCAGCGCCTCGACCGCCAAGCGGATGGAAGGCGTCCCGGCCATCACGGTGGCCTCGAACAGCACGCGCCGACCGCGGGCCGCTGCCCGCGCCATCAGGTCAGGGTAGGCCACGGCCACTGGCCCCTTGTTGGCGAGGACGACGTGCTTCCCGGCGTCGAGTGCGGTGTAGCACACGCCCAGCGCGGGCTGGGCGGTGGTCAGATCGGTTGGGCTGGCCTCGACCAGTACATCACCGTGAGGGCTGGCCGCCGCCGCCAGTGCATCGAGGCCGCGCACCAGCCCCGGCGTATCTGGGTAGTGGTCGAGGCGGCCGGCCTTCACAGCGGCCAGCAGCGCCGCTGGGTCAAGGCCGTCCGGGTGCAGCAGCGCCCCGCGTGACCGGGTGACGACCGCCGTGAGGGTGGGGGTGAAGCTATAGCGGTCACGCAGTTCTGCGTGTTTGTCGCGCAGGATGGCCGCCAGCCCCTGCCCGACGCTGCCGAACCCAATCAATGCAATCCGCATCATCCAACCGTTTTCCTTGTACACATACGCGACACGATATGCCCAGCGCTTTGTTGAAATTTATATCTTTTTGGGGAGAATGTCATCCAACCGCGTGCGGGGTATAATGGGGAGGATTCTCCCTATTTTACCCTGAGCCGACCGCTGACGCCCCTCCTCAGATTATCGTACTGTAGGTAATATTTTGACATAGAGGTTTTTGCCAGACCTGACCATCATTTTTGTACGAGACCGCCTGTACCGTATCACTGGGGGAAAGCCGATGACCACACGACCTGAACCGAGCGTTTCGCCAGAAGTCCAGAGCGAGACCGCCAAGCTCATCACCGAATGGGAGGAGGGGCGCAAGCCCTATGAAGCGGTCATCGAGCGCTTCAAGGCGTTAATTGGCGAGGCCGAGGCCGATAAGCGCTTTAACGACCAAGCGCAGATTGAGTACCGTTGGGCGTTGATTGAAGCCTACCGGGGCAACTACGAAAACGCCATCGGCCACTTCGAGAACGCCCGCGACCTGTTCATCGCCGGAGGGATGCGCCGCCGCGTCATCGCCTGCCACCTCAACATCGGCGAGACCTACCGCCTGCGCGGCAACTTCACCCGCGCCCGCCAATATTTCCGCATCAGCTATGAGGCGGCGCTCGAACTCGGCCATCGCGAGATGCAGGTGACGAGCCGCATCAACGAGGCGCAGATGTTGGTCAGCCTCGGCTACCTCGACCAAGCCGAAAACACCCTCTTAGAATGCTACGACCTCGCCAGCGAGGCCTTCCCACCCGACCCCGACCGTGACCCCGACCGGATGGAGCGCGCCCGCCTGAGCCACATGGTGGACATCACCAAGTCGCTGGCGACCATCTACTCGGCGCGGCGGCAGGGCGACCTTGCATGGCGCTACGCCCGCGAGGCGCACCTGATGGCCTACAGCCTGCATGTCAGCATGTTGATGGGCTTCGCTGACCGGGCGATGGGCGAGGCCGTCAGCCTGTCGCCCGACCGAGTGGAGGAGGGCGTCAACCCCGACCCCGACTTCTACTTCCAGCAGTCCATCCAGCACCTGCGCGATGTCAACGCCGAAGCCGAGATTGCACGCACGCTGCTGGCACAGGGGCGCAGCCTTGTCGGTCGGGGCAAGCGCACGCAGGCCACCCGCAAATTAAGCCAAGCAGTCGCCATCTTCAGCCGGTTGGGTCTGATTGATGAGGCGGCACGTGCGGCAGAAGAACAGCTCAAAATGCTGTAGAACCTCACTCCTAAATCCCTTCTGCCTAAGAGAGGGGCTTTTCTTGCGCGAACGGCGGCCATCTCCTCCTCTCCCCACGGAGAGGGGGTCGGGGGGGTAAGGTTCGGGTGAGGTTCAACCCCGTCAGCGCCCCGACCAGTCGCACCGTCTCGACGCTGACGGTCGTCACGCGCTTGACCAATTCGACGATGTATTTTTCGTCGTCGGTGGTGGTCAGCATCTCGCCGGAGATGGTCAGATAGACGACCGTCGGGTCATGGTGCGCGATGGTGGCAGTGACGAGGTATTCGCCGGTCTCACCGGTCGCCTCGTTATAGGCCAGCACCGTGTCGCCGACCTCGATCTCAGAGATGGCCACATCCCCGTCAGCGGTGACGACGACCGTCTCGGCGCTGAAACTGTTAGGTTTGTTGGTCTAGAGAACTAGACGGTCTTTTTTTGACCAGCACCGGGGCAGTGGTCCGAAAAACACATGCTTTTTATTCAGGATTTAACCATGTTATTTTATCTGTATATAAGTTGATTATAGCCTCAGCTGCATTATTTCCAATAAAATGAATAGCTTCATCATAGTGTCCCAAAACCATGCCATCTTCGGACATCACCAGTTCTATATGTTGATTACACGCTGTTCCTATAGGGACCAGCTGTTTTACATCAAAATATCCCTCAAAAAGCTGAGATAAATCTTTATATATTTCACATATGTATTTATTAATATACAGCCAGTTTTTATCCCCTCCACTTAGGGGATCAAACTCAAACACATCTCCCTGTAGCGATTTACATGAGATAGCACCATAGGCACTGAGAAAGTCCTGTGAGGCTTTATGAATTGGACATCCTAGACCGTCAAATATTCCTTTAAAACGTGATACGTCATATTTGTAGCCTCTATTCCATCCAAACTGCCTTAGAATAGACTCCACAGTATATTCAGACATTTTTGCGATCCTTTAATAGTGGTTAATCACTTACTATATATGCGCCATAGGTAGTGATTTTGCAGTTAAGGCAACGAGGGTATGCAGAACCATTACTTACTCGTACTGTGTAAACAGCAAGATCTTCTAGATTTTCGCCCGCAAACAGAGCTAGATTACAAGCTTTGAATTCTGCACAATTTGCAACAGGCCAATTTGTGAGAGATGAATTTGGCATCCGGTTAGCAAGTGTGGGATGAATCTCATCACCTTTAGGAATCGGAGCACCTGATTGGCCTCTATATACGTTTCCTGTTCTTGTACTGACTGCAACAGAGTATGCTGTAGGACGATTTTTGGTTGTAGGATATAGAAGATGTAAATTTTCTACACTTTCTTCAGCTAATGTTTTGGCGCGTTCTGCTGCTGCAATATGGGGATTTGGCGCACAATTTGTATTATGCACCAACCACTGACCATCGCCCACGAAGAAGGTGTGGGCGGTGTCCACGGTCAGATTGTACATGGGCTGGGCATCGGCGACCACCATGACGGCCTCGACCGTGCCAAACGTGCCATCCAGCGCGTCGATCTCCGCCCCGAGGGTCAGCTCGCCCGTGTCAGACAATGTGTGTAAGTT
>JALONW010000207.1 GCA_025454725.1 Anaerolineae bacterium | reverse complement strand
CAGAACGTCATGTTCAACAACCAAGGACAGGCGTTCATCGTCGATTTTGGCATCGCCAAGATTCTGACCGGCGCGACCAACCTGACCGGCACGAACATGGCGATGGGGACGCCCAGCTACATGCCGCCGGAGCAGTGGACTAACCGCGATGTCTCGTCCAGCGCTGACCAGTATTCGCTGGCGGTGACGGCCTATCAGCTCGTCGCCGGGCGGCTGCCGTTTGAGGCCGACAGCGTGCCGTCGCTGTGGTACAAGATTGAAAATGACAACCCGACCCCGCTCAATATGCTGCGGAATGACGTACCGCCCAGCCTGATGATGGTCATGGGGCGGGCGATGGCGAAGAAACCCGAAGACCGCTTTTCGTCGTGCAGCGCGTTCGCTCAGGCTTTCGCGGCTGCTGTGGGCGACCTACCGCAGAATGGCACGGGCTATTTCACTTTCAAATTAGCTAAACCGCGCCCGTCGGCTGGCATCTTCACGCCTACCCCGATGGTCGCCCCGACCGCCGCTGCCCCCAGCACCCGTCAAGCGCGGGGTGGGGGGATGTGGGTCGGCATGTTGATGATGGTCATGATTGTGGCGCTGGTGGCCGTGGTCGTGATGCTGCTCAACAATGATGGTCGTGACGGCGAAAACACGCCAACCTCGGTCGCTAACCTAGAGGCTGCCAGCGCCTTGACCATCATTGAGGCGAGCGCGACCACCACGGAAGTCGAACCGAGCGAGACCCCTATCCCGCCGACCAATACCCCCGCACCGACGGAGACACCACTGCCGACCGACACACCGGAGCCGAGCATCACCGCCGCGCCGACCGAAACCCCGTCCAACACCCCGACCGCGACCGATACCCTCAGCCCGCGTGACGCGGCCATAGCGACCCTCGACATGGCCTCGACGCTCACGGCTGTGGCGTGGACGCCGACCGCCACGCCCGACTACGACGGGACGGTACAGGCTGAAATTACGAGCATCTACCTCGAAGCGCTGACGGCTACCGCTACGCTCTGGACGCCGACACCGACCAACACTCCAGAGCCGACCGCCACCCCGACCAGCACCCCACCCGCCACGGAAACCCCAGAGGCGACGGCGACCAGCACCGCCACCCCATCCCCGACGATGACGCCGACTCTGGCCGCGACGGTCGATGTCACCGCTGTGATGCAGCGGGTTAGTAATGCGCCGGTGTCGTTGAACGCAGATTGGGAACGGGTCGAGCAGGTCTTTGACAACGGCTTCACGATGGTGCTGGTCCCTGCCGGCTGTTTCATGATGGGCGCGCCGTCTGGCAGCGCCGACCTCCAGCCCGCCCACGAGGTCTGCATCCGTGCGCCGTTCTGGCTGGACCAGACCGAGGTCTCCCGCGCCGACTACGAGGCAATGGGCTTTACCCTCACTGGTGAAGGCGAGTCAGACCAGCCAGCGCTGGGTGTGTCGTGGATTGATGCCCGTGATTTCTGCCTTGCACGCGGCGCGCACCTGCCCACCGAAGCTCAGTGGGAGTACGCCGTTAGCGGCCCCGACGACCTACCGTACCCGTGGGGCGGCTTGTTCGCCCTCGACCGTGCCATCTATGGTCGCAGCGATGAGGCAGGCGCAGAAACGGTCGGCCTGCTACCGGATGGAGCTTCATGGGTCGGCGCGCTCGACCTGACCGGCAACGCCGCCGAGTGGACTTCATCGCTCTACCAGCCGTACCCTTACAACGCCTTTGATGGGCGCGAGGAGGCCGAGGCCGAGGGTGAGCGCGTGGTGCGGGGCGGCTCATGGCGTTCGTCCAGCCCTGATACCCTGACCAGTGCCTCCCGCGCTGCCTATGCGCCAGACGCTGCCGAAGATACCGTTGGTTTCCGCTGCGCCCTGAGCGCGGTCAGCCCGCGCGCGTTCTACACGGTCGGCCCGGCTTCCATTAATCTCCGCACGGGGCCGGGGGCATTCTACGCGCTGGCAGGCGTGGCCCAACCGGGGACGACCTATCCTATCCTCGCACAGTACAACGATTGGTACTTGTTGGAGGTCGAGGACGGCGAGCCGGTTTGGGCAATGAACAACCTCGGCGCGATTGATAACCCGGACAATGTGGTCATCGCGCCGGTCGGTACCATTCCGCCCACGCCGTTCAATGTCGTCAACAACCCGACCAGCGCCCCTGCCAACACAGGCGGTGGTGGCAACCCTCCGGGCAACCAAGGCGGTAGTGGTAATCAGGGCGGCGGTAATCAGGGTGGGGGTGGTAACAACGGTGGCGGCGGCTCACAGCCGACCGTCCGCCCGCCCACCAATGTCCCGCCGACGGCTGGGCCGACCAACGTATTTGCGACCGCACAGCCGCTCGCGACCATTGCGCCGCAGCCTGCAACGGCGATACCGACCCGCGTACCGGCCACGCCAGTACCACCTACACCGATTCCGCCGACGCCAATTCCGCCCACACCTATCCCGCCGACGCCGATTCCACCGACCTTCGAGCCGCTGCCGACATATTACTGCCACGAATGTATCATCCAGCCACCGTGTCCTAACTGCCAGATACCGTAGCTCCGCTGGGTACATCGCCCGTACAACCCCCACCGATTGCGGTGGGGGTTTTCGTTTGCACGCTGGGACGGGGTGGGCTACGATACGGGGGTTATTTCATCCCGCGTGTTAGGGGTTCACTGTATGCCGTCACTCCACCTCTACTTGCTCGGAACCCCCTACCTGACCGTTGAGGGTCAGCCCGTGGAATTTGGGCGCAAGAAGGCGCTGGCGCTGCTGGCTTACCTCGCGCTTGCGCCGGGCTACCGCTGCCGTCGCGAGACATTAACCGCGCTCTTGTGGCCGGACTATGACGATGAGCGCGCCCGCGCTGGTCTACGTCGCACACTGGCCGCCATCACCGAGACCGAGGCGCGTCCGTGGCTGCACGCCGACCGGCAGTACGTCACACTAGTGGTTGACCATCCGCTGTGGGTCGATGTCGGCGCGCTGGACGCTGCCTTGAATGCCGATGTCGGCGCGTTGGAGTCAGCGCAGGAGCTGTACCGAGACAGTTTTCTGGCCGGTTTCAGCCTGACGGATGCCGCCCCTTTTGACGAGTGGCAGGCCAGCCAAGCACAGGCGCTCGAGGCCAAGTTTGGTCGCCTGTTAGAGCGCCTGACCGACCATTACCTTGAGCAGCGTATGGTCGCCAGCGGGCTGGAAACCACCCAGCGCTGGCTGCGACTCGACCCGTACCACGAGGCGGCCAATCTCGCGCAGATGCGGCTATTGGCGCTCTCGAACCAAGCGCCCGCCGCGCTCCAACACTACCGACGCTACGCTGCGCTGCTACAAACTGACCTCGGCGCAGAGCCGCCCGCCCGTGTGACTGCGCTGGCGCGTTCGCTGGAACAGGGGGAGCCGGTCGTGCCGCCCAACCCCGACCGCATCGAGGTGCTGCCGCCGCCGCCGCGCCTCATCATTGGGCGGGATGACGTATTGGCCGATTTGCGCGCCCGCCTCACGCCTGCCGGTGGTCACGGCGTTCCGGAAGTGGTCATACAGGGCTGGCCGGGCATCGGTAAGACCACCCTCAGTACCGCGTTGGCCTATGACCCGGCGCTGCGCGCCTCATACCCTGACGGCGTGATGTGGGTGGCGCTGGGCGAACAGCCCGACCCGCACGCGCTGTTGGCGCAGTGGTGTCATGCGCTGAAATTGGGCGTAGACCCGACCGACACCCCTGATGCGCTGAGTGGACGACTGCGCGCCCACCTCGCCCAGCGGCGCGTGCTGCTGCTGCTTGATGACGTATGGGAGGTGGCGCACGTCCAGCCGTTCCGGGTGGCCGGTCGCGGCGGCGGGACGCTGATGTCTACCCGCTTTAACGATGTGGCGCGGGCGCTGGTCAGCCGTGCCGACGACCTGTACAAGGTTCCGCTCATCAGCGACGCGGCGGCGCTGGAACTGCTGGCCGCGCTTGCGCCGTCGCTGCGCCACCACGACCGCGAGACCATTATGGCGCTGGTGCATGACCTTGAGGGTTTGCCGCTGGCGCTTCAGGTGGCGGGGCGGCTGCTGCACGCCGAGGCCAGTATGGGCTGGGGGATTACCGACCTCATCGCCGAATTGCGCGACGGTCGGCGGCTGTTGGAGTCGCAGGCTCCGCCTGACCGCCACGAGGTTGCCCGCCAGACCAGTCCGACCATCGCCGCGCTGCTTCAGCGCAGCATCGACCGGCTGATGCCTGATTTGCAGGAAAAATTTGCGCTGCTGGGGGTGTTCGCGCCCAAACCAGCCAGCTTCACGCTGGCGGCGGTGCAGGCCATCTGGCGTGATAACCAGCCGCAGGCCGCCCTCCGCACCCTGACCGACCGTGGTCTGCTCGAACCCAGCGGCGATGGGCGTTTCCAGATGCACGCGCTGCTGGTTATGCACGCCCGCTCGCTGTTCGCCGAATAAGGGGGTGGGTATGTTTAGCCGCGCCCGTTTGCTCGAAGCCCAAGCCGACCACGCTGCCTTCTACCTGCGCGAGTTGCAGGCGCTCGAAACCCGCCTCAATCAATCGAATTCGTCTGACCGTTTGCTTGAAGCCCTCGAAAGCGACTTGCAGCAGCTCCAGCAGGCGCAGGCGTGGAGCGCGCAGTATGCCCACTCATCTGAACCTGCCGCCCAGCTGTGCATCGGGTTCGGCCTGACCGACCCGGCGCTGCTCGAACAGCGCCAAGATGGCACGGCGCAGGTTCAGTGGTATGAATCGGCGCTGCAAACCGCCCGCCGTTGGGGGGACTCCAGCGCCGAGGTGCGCCACCTACACCATCTCGCGCTGTCGTACAGCCGGTTAGGACACGTGGCGCTGGAACGCTGCGCCCATCTGCCGGATGACCCGGTGCTGCAAGCCCAACTCCTCAACAGCATGGGTGATATGTTGGAACTGATGGGTGAGTCGCAGCAAGCCGAGGCTTACTTCCGCCAATCCCTCGCCCTTGCGCTGGACGGGTCGGATGAGCGCGCTAATGCTCATTGGGGGCTGGGCAACGTCTACAACACTCTCAGCCAACCCGATGAGTCGATGCAGTTCTATGAACAGTGTGCGGTGGTCTATCAGCAGCGCGGCAGGCAAACTAGGCTGGCGATGGTGTACTCGCGCATGGGCCAATTGGCTTACAACCAAGGTGATTATGCCCGCGCCCGCACCTACCAACAGCGCTGCATCGCCACCGCCGAGCCGATTGGCCACCTGCGCAGTCTGACCGCCGCGCATCGCAACCTCGGCTATATCGCCATGGACCAAAGTGACCCCGCCGAGTCGCTGGGCTGTTTCGAGCGCAGCTTGTCGTATGCCCAACGGCTGGGCGACCTGCGCGAACATGCCATCATCCTCGGCGGGGTCGGGCAGATGCACTGGCGGTCGGGCAACACGGATGCCGCCCGCGCCGCTTTCGAGCAGAGCATCGCGTATTGTGAGACCACCGGCGACCAAATCGGCATGGCCTACATGTTGATTAACCTCAGCCAAGTAACCCAGTACGGTGGCGATTTATCACAGGCCAGTGCAGAACTCCGGCAGGCGCTGGACATCCTAGAGCGCTTGGGTGAGCCGTGGGGACAGGCCAAGGTGATGATGTCGCTGGGCGAGCTGGCCGAGGCGCAGGCCGACCCCGCCACCGCCGACGGGTACTACCGCCAGATGCTGGCGCTGGTTGAAAAGATAGGCGACGCACGCGGGCAGGCGCTGGCAAATGTCGCGTTGGGTCGGACGGCGCTGGCGCTCAGTCAGCCGGGCGATGCGACAGGATTTTTCCGGCGCGGTTTGTCGCTGGCGATAGAGATTGACTTTCCGCCCGCGCTGTACAACGGCTGGCTGGTAGTACTGACGTGGTGGCTGGACAGCGGACGCACAACAGACGGCCTCGCGCTGGCGGGGTATCTACTCGCGCAACCCGGCCTGCCCGACCCCATTGCCGCTGCTGTGCGGGAACGGGTCGCGCTGACTGGGGCGGGTGATGTGTCGGCGCTGGGAGAGAGGCGCAGCGCGGCAGATTTTCTCGCGCTGTTGGGGTGAGGGGAAACCGATGCTCATCTCTTACGCTAAAAACCCCTCTCCTTAGGAGAGGGGCAGGGGTTAGATTCGTTCAGCCTGATGGGTTATTGGCCCAAAATCCCCGCTGGGATGAGGCTGTGCGACATGACGGCGGCCACGGCCAGCAGTTCTTGCGCGGCTTGGTCGGGGTCAGCGGCGGCGGGGTCAATATCCACGACCATCAGCTTGCCGGTGTTGTTGGCGGTCGGGAAGGTCAGGAAGTAGCGCAGGCGCTCGGTCTGATACTGTGTGACCAGCCCATCACCGAATACATCCACTGTGCGGGTCGGGTCGAGGCCAGTGTCATTGCTGGCGTAGAAGTCGTTGACGGCGGCCAGTGTGATATCCAGTCCCGTCCCGCTGAACATCTTGTTGGCGCGGTGTGTAATCGTCCCGACGCCCGGCAGGGTGATGACGATGCCGGTGTTGCTCACCTCGTCTTGGCGGAAGCGGGCGGGGTAAGTCACGCGAGTTCCGTCGCCAAACTGGGCGGTGAGGGGGTCTGCGCCCAGTGGGTCATCAGTGCTGGCGACGCTGTCATCGGCTGCCGGAGCGCTGGCCGTGGTCGGGTCGATGCCGACCAGTTCCACCGCGTCGATTTCCGTCCAACTGGCGACCGGCGCTTGGTCGATGTAGATGGTGATGGTATCGAAGGCGGTTTCGACATCACTCACGCTGACGGTGAACACGCCGGGGCAGGGGGTATTCCCGACCGGGTCAGCGCTGTCGGGGATGGCGAAGATCTCGCCGGTGGCGCTGTTGCTGAGTTCCACCGAGGTAATCGAACCGGGGTTGTAGACCTGATAGATATGAATTTCGGTCGGGATGACGGCTTCGGCATAGCTGACGGTCAGGAATTCTTGGGTCTTGGTGGTGGCTGACGCCCATGCGTTGCCGTTGTCGCTGCACCGGTCACTGGCGTTTGGCTCACCGGTCGCCTGCGACGCTGCCCAGCTCACCGAACCGTATTGGGTGCTGGCGGTGGCCTCGGATGCCCACTGACGCACAATGACCGGCTCGGCGGCGAGGGCTGCGCCCGCTGGGGCGTCGTCGCTGCTCAGGGTCAGGGTGTAGCCGCCTGAGCCGCCGAAGCGGGTGGCGCGGATGACGTATTCGCCGGTCTCCGGCAGGACGAAATCGGCAATTTGGGAGTTGCGCGACCCGACCGAGGCGTCGGCGGCGTCATCGTTGTCGGCTACCGGCACGAGGTCATCGCCCTCGAAGCCTTCCGAGGTCAGCAGCCACAGCCACGTATCGAGTGCCTCGTTGTCATCGGCCACCATGGTGATGGTCACGGTATCGCCCGCTGTGCCGTTGAAAGTGTAGAACTGCTCGGTTTGGCGCTCACTCAGGGTACCGGTCACGCTGGTGTTATAAGCCAACACATCGTCACCGCTGGACTCTGCTGCGGGGGCGGCTGCGCCAGCCAACGTAATCGACTCGGCGACCAACATCAGTTCCTCGGTGTAGTCGGCCAGCGTGTCGCCGGTCTCCATGATGATGAACACCGTCCCGTTGGCGCTGCCAATCGCAACGACCGCCGCTTCAGTGTTGTTGAGTTCGGTGTCCAACGTCGTGACAACGGCCTGCACGACCGCGTAACCGTTCATCTCGACTTCCGTGACCTCGCCGTCCATGCCGGTGGCGCTCAGGAAGGTGTCAATCAATTCGCTGGGCGCGATGTCGGCGTCATTGCCGATTTCGGCGAGGTTGGCGGTGGCGGTCATGATGAGGACAATCATCCCCGACGGTGCGCTGTCCCCGTTAGTGCCGACCGCAATCCCAGCCTCGATGTTCGAGATGATGACGCGACTTTCGACTTCCTCAGCAAACCAGCCGTCGGCGTAGCTGAACTGAAGCGCGCCGTCTGATGATGTAAACGACTGTTGGGCGGAAACCCCGCCGACGACCGCCACACACAGCGCGGCCACGAAGATAATCGCCGGGCAATCTGTGGAACGATTTTGGACGTGTGAGGGAGGAGCCTAAAACCCCCCGCCTGACAGCGCCTCGTGGAAATTGGCGCTGGTTTTGGCGCGTACCTCATCCAGTGTCGCACCGGGCATTAGCTCCATCAGCGTGAGCTGACCGTCCGGGTAAGCGAACACCGCCAATTCGGTAATCACCACGTCTACTGCGCCGGTCGCGGTCAGTGGCAGGGTGCATTCCGGGACGATTTTAGCTGTCCCGTCCGGGCTGGTGTGCGTCATGGTGATAATGAGGCGTTTCGCGCCAGACGCGAGGTCCATTGCGCCGCCGACGCCGAGCAGCGGCTTGCCCGGCACCGCCCAGTTGGCGAGGTTGCCACGCTCGTCCACCTGAAGCCCGCCCATGATGGCGACATCGACATGGCCGCCGCGAATCATGGCAAATGAGTCCGCGCTGTCGAAGTAGCTGCTGCCGGGGAGCGCTGTCACCGGAATTTTGCCCGCGTTGACCGGGTAATCCAGCGCGCCGCCGTCGGTGGGGGCGGGGCCGACGCCCAGCATCCCGTTTTCGGTGTGGAGGATGATGCCGTGGTCGGGCGTAATCAGGTCGGCCACCAGCGTGGGGATGCCGATGCCGAGGTTGACGACATCGCCGGGTTTCAGCTCGGCCAGCGCCCGCCGCACCATGTTCATGCGCGACTCGCTGACCTTCTTGCCGCTGCCCTCGACCGAGGCCGAAGACCCCAAATCATCGGCGCTGGTGTGCGCCTGCACGAGATAATCGACGTAGCTGCCGGGGGTGTGGATTTCGTTCGGGTCAAGTTCACCGACTGGCACGATGTGTTCGGCTTCTGCGACCACGATGTCCGCGGCGGTCGCCATCGCCTTATTGAAGTTTTGCTCGGTCATTCGGTAGACGAGGTTGCCGGCGGTGTCGGCGCGCCACGCCCGGATAAACGCGACGTTGGCGCGCAGCCCCTCGACGAACACATGCGGCTTGCCGTTGATGGTGCGTGTGTCGCGCCCCTCCGCAATGACCGTCCCCGCGGCGGTGGGCGTATAGAACCCGCCGATGCCCGCGCCGCCTGCGCGGATGGCCTCGGCCAGCGACCCCTGCGGCAGCAGCGCAATCTCGATTCTGCCGGACTGGGCGGCCTCGACCGCCTCTGGGTTGCTGGTGAAATATGAGCCGATGGCGCGCCGAATCTGGCCGTTTCGCAGCATACGACCGCCGCCCAGCCCCGGTTCTCCGACGTTGTTGCCGACGTAGGTCAGGTTTTTGGTTTGGGTCTCAGCGAGGGCGTGCAGCAGGTGAATCGGGTTGCCGGTCATCCCGAAGCCCCCGGCCATCAACACATCGCCGTCTTTGACGAGGGCGGCGGCCTGTTCAGCGGTAATCTGTGGGACGGTCTTCATAATTTTTCGGTCAACCCTTCTAGCGTACCAACTCGATTAAGCTCGCTTCGCCCTGCCCGACCCCCACGCACAGTGTGGCAAGACCGTAGCGCATCGACTTTCCTTCGTCAGCCAAGCGGTGCATGGCGTAGATGAGTGTGGTCAGGATGCGCGCACCGGACATGCCTAATGGGTGGCCAAGGGCGACTGCGCCGCCCTGAATATTCGTGATGTCCTCGCTGAGGTTCAGCTCACGCAGCACGGCCAGCGCCTGCACCGCGAATGCCTCGTTTAGTTCCGCGAGGTCAATGTCGTTGATGGTCAGGCCGTTGCGCGCCAGTAACTTTCGCACCGCCGAGACCGGCCCCAAACCCATCACGCGCGGGTCAACGCCCGCCGCCGCCGACCCGACCCAGCGCGCCAGCGGCTTGAGGCCAAGCGCCGCTGCCTTGTCTGCCGACATCAAGACCAGCGCCGCCGCGCCGTCGTTGAGCGTGCTGCTGTTACCGGCTGTGACCGAACCGCCCTTGCGGAAGGCCGGGTTGAGCTTGGCGAGCTTGCCCGCGTCGGTGGTCAGTTCGTAGCCGCTGTCGGTCTTGCGATAGAACGGCTGCTCATCGGCGTCGAACACTAGCGGGTCGCCGCGCTTCTGTGGGATGCTGACCGGGACGGTCTCGCGGTTAAACCAGCCATTTTGGAGCGCTGTCACGGCGCGCTGCTGGCTTTGCAGCGCGAAGCGGTCTTGATCCTCGCGGCTGATGACCCCACCCGCGATTTCGCCCCGCTGGCTCATCTCGTAGATGTTTTCGGCGGTCTCGCCCATGCTTTCCAGCGGGAACAGCGCCTCCATCGCCGGGTTGGGGTAGCGCCAGCCCAGCGATGTGTCCCAGACTGTCACGTTGCCGGATGGCCCGTAGCCGACCGGATTCTTGGGCATCGAATAGGGCGAACGCGTCATGCTCTCGACCCCGCCTGCGACGTAAATATCACCCTCCCCGGCGGCGATGGCGCGGGCGGCTTGGTTGACCGCGTTCAGGCCACTGGCGCACAGTCGGTTGACCGTCACACCGGCGACCGTCTGGGGCAGACCAGCCAACAGCGCCCCCATGCGCGCCACGTTGCGGTTGTCCTCACCGGCTTGGTTCGCACAGCCCATAAACACTTCTTCGATGCTGGCCGGGTCGATGCCTGCCCGCTGAACAGCCTCACGGATAACCAGCCCAGCGAGGTCGTCCGGGCGCACCTCGGATAGGCTGCCGCGTATCTTGCCGATGGGGGTGCGTACTGCGCTGACAATCACAACGTCGGTCATGGTGATGGGCGTTCCTCTTTTGAATAGGGGGTAGATTGGGTTGGTTAGTCCCACAGCGGTGGCTTGGCGGTATACGGGTCTTTCGGGCCGCGGTCGGGCGACAGGGTGGCGTTGTGGCGCTCGGTCAGCAGTTCGATTGCGTCGGCGAGGTGCGCGTCGCTGATGTGGTGGTCGCCGCGTGCGGTGCGTAATTTGTGGGCTTCCAGCAGAACATGGGCATGGGTCGCGCCGGTCGGTGGGTCAAACTTATAGCTGGCGCACTCGATGAGCTGACCCAGCGGGTCGCGGAAATAAATCGAATCCATGAAGCCACGGTCAATCGGGCCGCTGTGCTTGACTCCGCGCTCATCCAGCCGCGCCGCAATCTGGGTGTAGACCGCCCGCGACACGTTGAAGGCGAGGTGGTGCAGGTTGCCGATGCCTTCTGGGTTGCGGGTGGGGTCGGGCTGGCGCGTCTCGTTGGTGAAGACGGTAATCAGGCGGCCATCACCGGGGTCGAAGTACAGGTGATTCTCCTCCGGCACGTCGAGGTTGGGCTGCTCGAAGATGAATGGCATGCCCATCACGCCCTCCCAGAAGTCGATGCTGGTTTGACGGTCTGCGCCGACGAGCGTGATGTGGTGGACGCCTTGGGTCTGGATTTTCTTCATGATGGCACGCGCTTTCCCCCGTTTTGCGGGGCGTGTAAATTCGACTATCGCTAGGATAGCCCGCCCAGATGAGCCAGCGCGGAACGCGCCATTTGGATTTCTTCATCGCTGACGATATGTTCGCGTCCGAGAAAAATTTTCTCGGTGGTGGTTGCACCCCGGTCGGCAAATAAGCGGTTCGTGGCGCTGACGCGGTCGGCGGGAACCCATGCATCGGCGTCGCCGCAGGTCAGCACGGCGGGCGTCCCAGCGAAATCACCCGTCACTGGCCACTGTGTCCCGTCGGGGCCGACCGCGCCGCCGGTGAAGATAATCAGGCCGCCGTAACGCTGGCTGTGGCGAATCGCATATTCGGCGGCGAGGCACGCCCCTTGCGAGAAGCCCAACAGCACGGTGCGCTCGGCGGGTATACCGCGCTGGGCGAGGTCGGCCAGCAGAGTCTCGACCCGTTCCAGCGCGTAGCTCAGGTACGGCTCGTTGGACTCGATGGGCTGCATGAAGCCCAGCGGATACCATGTGTTATCAGCGGCGGCGGGCGCGACCACGCTGGCAGCAGGCCAATTCAGGCGCTCGACCACACCGAGGATGAAGGCTGGGTCTTGGGTGCGCCCGTGCAGCGCGACAATCACCGGGTTGGCCGGGTCCAGCGGCGCGCCCGCATGGACGACCGGAGTGAGCAGGTGCGGGTTCATGGGGGGAGAGGTGTCCTTTCTAGGGGTAAGGGGGTTGGCGTCAGAACCTCACCCCTGCCCCTCTCCCTAGGAGAGGGGTTTTAACATGAGAGGTGGGCAGCTCCCCCTCTCCCCATGGAGAGGGGGTGAGGGGATAACTCCCCCTTACCGGATATATTCCGGCACGGTAATCGTCTCTAACCCGGCGACGATTTCGGCGCGGCGGCTTTCGAACCACGGCGGCAGCAGGAGCTGGTGTCCGAGCAGGTCGGCGGGTTCATCGACCGCAAACCCAATGTCGGACGTAGCGACCTCCTGCACGACCCCGGCGGGGGTGCGGGTGTAGGTCGAGTGGAAGTAGTTGCGGTCCTTAATCTCTGAAACGTCGGTGAAGCCGAAACCTTCCATATAATCTTTGTAGCTCTTGTTTTCGGCGTCGTTGGCGACTGCCAGCGCGTAGTGGTGGTGCAGCCCAACCGCGAATGTCCACGACCCCTGCTTGATGTCGGGCATGTGGCACAGGTCGATGATGCGGTTGCATCCCCCGCCGTCGATGCCATAACGGGTGAAACTGCCTTCTTGCCCCATGCGCGTGAAGCCCATGTAGTCGCCGTAGTACAGGTCGGACTCCTCGATGTCGCGGACGGCCAGCGTCACGCCGTAGAAGCCTCGAATTCCGTACTCGGCGGGGACATCATGCCCCCAAGCGCGGCGCGGGTCATCGTCACAGCCTACCACCGCGAGGCCGAGGCCGGACGGGTGCTTGAACTCAATCATCTTGTCGCCGAAGCGCTCTTGGACGCCGCTGTTGGCGATGCCGTGCTTGCCGAGGTGGTCTACCCAGAAACCAAGGGCGCTGGTTGGGACCGAGAAGCTGGTGGTCTTAATCTGACCCGTCCCCTCGCGCCCGAACAGCCCGGCCTTCTTGAATGGGAAGGTCGTCCACACCGAGCCGATTTCGGCGTCGGCGTTGCCGTAGTACAGGTGGTAGATGGGCGCGGTTCCGTCGAATAAAACGGTCTGTTTAATCATGCGCAGCCCCAGCACCTTGGTGCTGAAGTCAATATCTTCCTGCGCGCCGCCGACGCCGACCGTGACGTGGTGGAACCCCTTAATGACATCTGTAGCCTTCATCGTCCGTAAACTCCTAAACTGCTAACTGATTTACCGATAAGTTTTTGTTGAAACAGCGCGTATGAATCGCTGGTGTTTCCCATATAAAGGTGGCCTACCATGCCGCTCGTAAAATGCCCATCGCGTCATCGAGGGTGGCGACCGGCTTGGGGTTGTCGCGGACGGAGCCGCTTTTGAGCATGTTTTCGGCCAGCTTAGGCAGCAGCGACTCCGGGACGTTGGCGTCGCGCAGGCGCTGGGGCAAGCCAAGCTGGGCGACCAGTGCATACACGGCGTCGGCAGTGGCCTCGGCCATCTGTTGGTCACTGCGCCCGTCGCGGATGATGCCCATCGCCTCGCCCGCCTGCGCAATCAGGCCGCCGAGTTGGTCGCTGTTGTAGCGGATGGCGTGGGGGAGGATGATGCTGTTGGCGACGCCGTGGGGAACACCCGCCGTCCCGCCCAAGACGTGACACGTCCCATGATGGACGCCCATCAGCACGGTTGAGAGGCATGTACCGCCCATGTGCGCACCCATCAGCATCTGGGTGCGCGCTGCGAGGTCGGTCGGCTCATTGAAGCATCTCACCAGTGAACCCGTGATGTAGCGGATGCCCAAGAGCGCGGTGGCGGTCGAAAGCGGGTTGCGGGTGGCCGAATACACCGACTCGATGCAGTGGGCCAGCGCGTTGATGCCGGTTGAGGCGGTCATCACGGGCGGCAGGTCGAGGGTCAGCGCCGGGTCGTAAAGTGTGAGCTTGGGCGTCACCTTGTGGTCGCGCACCGTGACCTTACGGGTCGAGCCGTCGTCCTGCGTGCGCGTCACGCCGTAGACCGGTGTCATCTCCGAACCGGCGTAGGTGGTTGGGATGGCGATGTTGGGGACCAGCGGCTGGTCATAGCTATGGGCGGCCTGCGCCTGTTCGATTCCCCGGCGGCGCGCCTCTAAACCCAGTGCGGTGGCCTTTGCCATTCCAATCGGGCTGCCGCCGCCCAAACCGATGACCACATCGACCTTGTGCGACTCGGCCAGCGCGAGGCACTCGTCGAGCTGGGTATCCGGGACGTGCGGCTCAACCGAGTCATAGACGGCGACCAGCCGGTCGCCCAACAGCGCTTGAATGCGGGCGACGTGGCCGCTTTCGGTCAAGTGTGGGGTGGTGCAGAGTAGGGCGCGGCGCAGGCCAAAATCATCCAGCGCGGCGGGGAGCTGGCGCAGCGCGCCAACGCCGAAAATCACCTGCTGGGCGTGCGTGACATATTTAAACTCGGTCATGGGGCGGTTTCGACCTATCTAGTGGGTGAGGCATAAGAATGACCTTGTAAGGCAGAAATTTTTTCACCCAAACACAACGGGATGTGTGCTACTATTCGTTACCAACCGGGGCAGTGCTTACCAATATCTTGCCCGGCGGCCTGTGACATGTTTTTGAAATCTATACCTGCCGGTAAGTTTGACGTATTCAACCATCCGATATTTTGGATGCTGGATATTGGATACAATATCAGAAGTTGAAACGTTGTCAAGCAAATGAGATGATTCTAACGTTCGCACGCGATGAGGGAGTGGCGAAGATGGGCGCAGCATTAATGCACATCAGTTCGGGAGACATGAAGACGCGCCAAGAGCTGGTCACGGACGCCATCCGCGCTGCCATCCTGCGCGGGCGGTTCCGCCCCGGCGACCGGCTGGACCAGACCGACCTTGCCGAGGAACTGAACGTCAGCCGCAGCCCCGTGCGCGAGGCGCTGCGTATCTTGACGGCGGAGGACCTCGTGACGCACGAACTGCTGTTCGTCCGTCAGCTCTTAGAAGGCGCGGCGGCGCGGCGTGCCGTCCCGCACATCACGCCGGAGCGCCTCGCCAAGCTGATGACCATCATCAAGGAGGCGGAGGCGTCTGCCGATATGGAGCGGGTGCTGGCGCTGAACAACGAGTTTCACACGACGGTCTACAGCGCCTTCGAGCAGCCGTACTTGTTGGATGAAATCCAGAAAATCCGCAACAAGATAGCGCCGTATAACCGGTTGTACCTCGACAGTCCCGGTCAGAAGGCGGCAGCGTGGGCTGACCACCGCCGGATTTACGAGGCGTGCGCGGCGGGGGATGTCGAGCGGGCGGTGGCCGAGACGGCTAATCACCTCGCCCGCGTGTTCGACGGGATTATCGCGTCGCTGCCCAGTAATGGGGGGTAACGGGGAGATGGTTTGTGAGGTGGCATCAGAACCTCACCCCCCAACCCCCTCTCCATAAGGCGAGGGGGAGACGTCCACCACCCGTGCCATAAAACCCCTCTCCTAGGGAGAAGGGCAGGGGTGCGGTTTTGTTGGACAATTCCGAATCACTGCCGAATAGTTTGATGCGTTTGCCCTACGCACCTGTCCAAAACTGCTTGACAAAGCACACTGTGCGCGGTACAGTCATAAACGTAACTCCATACCTCAAAGACGTTGAGCCGGATAAGTAGGTTTTGGGCGGGTGTTTCAGAGAGCCGTCGTTTGGTGCGAGACGGTACAGCCCCTAAAATTGAATGGCCCGGTGAGTCGTGTCGGCAAACGCACAGGTGCTAGTAGCTGATACCGGTAGCGCCCCGTTACCATGGCGCAGGGCATCCCGCTGAAAATTATCTTTTTGGCGCATGTCCTAAAGTGCCTGTCCATCCCACATGGGGCGGCAGGAAACAAGGTGGCACCACGGGAACCTCGTCTCGTCCTTGACTGGAGACGGGGTTTTTTGTTGCGTGTGTTACCAGAAGTCCATAGGGGGAGTTCACATTATGGCCTTTCCGCCCACCTTGTCCCGCGAGCGTGCTGACATCACGCCCACCCGTGAGGCCGTCGCTGAGTTGTTCCAGCGCGGCGACCTCGTCCCCGTGTACCGCCGCCTGCTGGCCGACCTTGAGACCCCGATGTCGGTGTTCCTCAAGCTGCGCGAGGCCGGTAAGCCCGCCTTCCTGCTCGAAAGTGTCGAAGGTGGAGAGCAGGTCGGGCGCTATTCTTTCCTCGGCGTCGAACCACGCGGCCTGTTGACCGTCAACAAAGGTGTGCTGACCCGCACGCTGGACGGTGTCACCGACAGCCGCCCGCTCGCGCCCGGTGAAGACCCACTCCACGCCGTCAAAGCCGAATTTGATAAAGTCACGCCCGTGGCGATAGACGGCCTGCCGCGCCTGATTGGCGGGGCGGTCGGCTACCTGAGCTACGATGTCGTGCGCTACTTCGAGCGCCTGCCGGACACCGCCGCCGATGAACTCGACGTGCCGGAAGCCAGTTTTCTCATCCCCGATGTGGTCGTGATTTTCGACCACGCCAAGCACCAACTCACCGTCCTGACCAACGCCCACAACATCGGCAATCCAGAGGCCGCCTATCAAGCCGCCATCCGCCGCATTGATGCGGTGTGTGCGGCGCTGGGTCGCGCCATCCCGCCCATCCCGACGGCAGAGGGTGAAGTCGGTCAGCAACCCGTCAGCAATGTGACTCAGGACGAGTTTGAGGCACGGGTGCGCGCTGCCAAGGAATATATCGCGGCGGGCGACGCCTTCCAGATTGTGCTCAGCCAGCGCCTTACCCAGCCGACCAGCGCGTCCCCAATTCAGATTTACCGCGCCCTGCGCGCCACCAACCCCTCGCCGTATATGTTTTACCTAGAGTTCCCCGGCTTTACCCTGATGGGTGCGTCGCCAGAGATGTTGGTGCGCTACGAAGACGGCATCGCCAGCACGCGCCCCATCGCTGGCACACGTCCGCGCGGCAAAACCGACGCCGAGGATAAGGCGCTGGGCGAGGAACTGCTGGCCGACCCCAAAGAAATCGCCGAACACGTCATGTTGGTTGACCTCGGACGCAACGACATTGGGCGCGTCTCGGATTACGGGACGGTCAAAGTCACCGATATGATGCGGATTGAGCGCTACAGCCACGTCATGCACATTGTCAGCGACGTGCAGGGGCGCGTCCGTCCCGGCATGAATGCCTTTGACCTGATGCGGGCGTGCTTCCCAGCGGGGACGCTCAGCGGCGCGCCGAAGGTGCGTGCGATGGAGATTATCGAGGAGCTGGAAGGTCTGCGGCGCAGTTTCTACGGCGGTGCGGTCGGCTACTTCAGCTATGACGGCTCGATGGATATGTGCATCACCATTCGCGCTCTGCTGATGAAGGATGGCGTCGTTACGCTCCAAGCTGGCGCGGGCATTGTCGCTGACAGCGACCCGACCAGCGAATATCACGAGTGTTTTAATAAGGCGCGCGCCGTCTCGGTGGCGATTCAGTACGCCGAGCGCGGCCTGCTTTAAGCGATTTGTGCAGTACCACCTCCCTCCTGAAGGAGAAGGACTAAAACCCATGAACATCAAACGTGTGATTTTCATCCGCCCCGGCGAAACCGATTGGAACCTGAGCGACCGCTGGCAAGGCTGGCTGGATGTGCCGTTGAACGAACACGGCGACAAGCAGGCGCGCCGCTTGGCGGGCTTCCTCCGCAATATTGGCCTGAAGGCGCTCTACAGCAGCGACCTGCGCCGTTCCGCCCAGACCGCCCAGATTATCGGGGAGGCGTGTGGCCTGACGCCTAAGCTGGATGCCCGCCTGCGCGAACGTTCGATTGGGCGCTGGCAGGGTATGACCCGCGACGAGGTTCAAGCATGGTTCCCCGACCAGTACGCCGCCTACGACGCCGACCGCATGACCTACCAGATTCCAGAAGGCGAGTCGCTGTCACAGGTGCAGGCGCGGGCGGTCGAGGCCTTCGAGGCCATCCTCGCTGAGGACGCCGCCGAGACCATCGCTATTGTCAGCCACACCGTGACCGTCCGCGTGCTGCTCATGGCCTTAATCGAAGGCTACGACGCTCGCGAGAACCGCCTGACCAATAGCAGTGTGACCACCCTCCACCGCGAGGATGACGGCGCGTGGAAAATTGTGGTCGCCAACGACACCCAACACCTCGACGGTCTGTACAGCCGATTCTCGATTGAAGCGGGAGACGAGAAAAAATGATTTTAGTCATCGACAACTACGACAGCTTCACCTACAACCTCGTGCAGGAATTGGGCGAGCTGGGCGCAGAGCTGCATGTCGTCCGCAACGACCAAATCACGCTGGACGAAATCCGGGCGCTCAACCCGTCGCACATCGTGATTTCGCCGGGGCCGGGGACACCTGACGACAGCGGCATCTCGCTCAAGGTCATCGAGACGTTCGGGCCGACCACGCCGGTTTTGGGCGTGTGTCTCGGCCATCAGAGCATCGGGCAGGTCTATGGTGGGGTGGTCAAGCGCGCGCCCAAGCTGATGCACGGCAAAACCAGCCTGATTCAGCACAATGGGGAAGGTGTGTTCGCGGGTTTGTCGCAGGACTTCCAAGCCACGCGCTACCACTCGCTGGTGGTCGAGGAATCGACGATGCCGGATGTGTTGGAAATCACCGCCCGCAGCGCTGATGGCGAAATCATGGGGGTGCGCCACAAGCATTACCCGGTGATTGGCGTGCAGTTCCACCCAGAGAGCATCCTGACGCCAGAGGGGATGCAGTTGCTCAAGAATTTTATCGAGATGACGCCTGCGACACAGCAGGCTTAACCCAGCAATAACGGATAAGTGAGGACGTATCGTGGCCGCACGTAAAATCAGCCTGACCGGGGTAAAACCGTCGGGGACGCCGCACATCGGCAACTATCTTGGGGCGATTAAGCCCGCCATCGACCTGTCGGACGAATTCGACGCCTATTATTTTCTCGCCGACTACCACGCGCTCAACACCATGCGCGACGCCGCCGCATTCAAGCACGCGGTGTACGACCTCGCGGCGACATGGCTCGCCTGCGGCCTCGACCCTCAGAAGGTGGTCTTCTACCGCCAGTCGGACGTGCCAGAAATCTTCGAGCTGACGTGGATTATCTCGACCGTGACGCCGAAGGGCTTGCTCAACCGCGCTCACGCCTACAAAGCGGCGGTGGATGTCAACGAAAGCGCGGGCAACCTGCCCGACGATGGCGTGACGATGGGGCTGTACAACTATCCCGTCCTGATGGCCGCTGACATCTTGATTGCGGATGCCAATTTTGTCCCGGTCGGTCAAGACCAGCGCCAGCATATTGAGATTACCCGCGACATCGCGGTCAGCTTCAACGCCATTTTCGGCGAGACGCTCGTCCCGCCCGACGCGCTCATCCGCGATGAAGTGGCGACCATCACCGGCCTCGACGGGCGCAAGATGAGCAAGAGCTACGGCAACGTCTTGCCGCTGATGGCCGACTCGAAGGAGCTGCGGAAGGCGGTCATGAAAATCGTGACCGACAGCCGCGCCCCGGAGGAACCAAAAGACCCGGATGCCGATAACGTCTACAGCATCTATAAGCATTTTGCCACGCCGGAGCGCCTAGCCGAGGTGCGCGACTTGTACCTCAACGGCGGGCTGGCCTACGGCAAAATCAAGCAGGAGCTGTTCGAGACCCTCGATGTCCGCTTCGCCGACGCTCGCGCCCGCTACAACAACCTGATGGCCGACCCGACCCAAATCGACGCGATTTTGGCGGACGGCGCGGAACGGATGCACATCACCGCCCAGCGCGTGTTGACCAAGGTGCGCGCCGCCATCGGTAAGACGACCTACGCGGTCGGCGCACGCTAAGGAGAGAACAACATGAGCGCATTAGAGATTCGCAAAATGGACATCCAGCGCGCCATTGACGTGATTGGGCGCTTCGGCCACCTCAGCGTCAGCGACGCCGAGGCCGTCATGCACCAGATCATGACCGGCGAGGCGACCGAGGCGCAGATTGGCGCGTATCTGATGGGGCTTCGCATGAAGGGCGAGACCCATGACGAAATTATGGGCAGCGCGCAGGCCATGCGCGCCAATGCCGAGAAGGTCCCGACCCGCTACAGCGGTTTTGAATTGCTTGACACCTGCGGGACGGGCGGCGACCGCTCCGGCACGTTCAACATCAGCACGACAGTAGCGTTTGTCGCGGCGGGGGCGGGCGTGCCGGTCGCCAAACACGGCAACCGCGCCGCGTCGAGCAAATGCGGCAGCGCCGACGTACTGGCGGAGCTGGGCAGTCGGCGCGTGCGTCGATTCGGTCGGCATCGGCTTTTTGTTCGCCGCCAAACTGCACCCGGCCATGAAATATGTCGTCGGGCCGCGCCGCCAGATGTCGGTTCGCACCATCTTCAACATCCTCGGCCCGCTGACCAACCCCGCCGGGGCGCGCTGCCAGTTGATGGGTGTTTTCGCCGGTGACTTGACCGAACTCTTGGCGCAGGTCTTGGGCGGCCTCGGCAGCCGCAGCGCAATGGTGGTTTCGGGTTATGGCGGCCTCGATGAGCTGACGACGACCGGCCCCAACACCATCAGCCATTTTCATGACGGCGAACTTCAGACCTATGAACTCGACCCGCTGAAATTGGGCTTCAAAGGCTCGACCATCAA
>JALONW010000206.1 GCA_025454725.1 Anaerolineae bacterium | reverse complement strand
TTCCGCGGCGAACCGCTCGCGGCGGCCGACATTCCGGCCTCCTTCACCGAAGGCGCGCCGGAGGTGGAGGGCGAGTACGGCAACTGACGCCGGGTTCCACCAGTCGAGAGGCAGCGGCCGCCGGTCATCCGGCGGCCGTTCAGCTATTGCGATGATCAGGCCCCGAGCGACACCGCCGCGTTGACCGCCAGCGCGATGATCACCGTGTTGTAGAAGTAGGACAGCACGGAATGGGCGAGCGCCGCGCGGCGCATGGCCGAGTTGGTGACGGACACGTCCGACACCTGCGCCGCGAGGCCGATCACCAGCGAGAAGTACAGGAACTCGGTCGGACCCGGGGCCTCCGTCCCCGGAAAGGCGAGCCCGCCGCGCGCAGGCCCGCGCCCGTAGAACAGATTGGCGTAGCGGAAGGCCGTCATGGCATGGACGGTCAGCCAACCGAGCGGCGCGCTGGCGAGCGCAAGGCCCACCGCGAGCGGGCGCTCATAGGCTGGATCGTTCAGCACGAGGAACAGGCCGCCTGCGCTGAAGGCGGCCGCCCCCGCCGCGAGCGCGAGAACCAGCGGGGCCCCCTCGTCGGCCTCGGCGGCCCTGGCGCGCAGGGTCGCGGCGTCAGCGCGGAATGCGAAGGCCGTGGTCGCGGCGAGGTAGGCCGCGAAGAACACGTCGCCTGCCAGCAGGCCCCGCACGGGCCAGGCCAGCCCCTCGCTGACCGTCAGGCTGGCTGCGCCCGCCCCCAGCGCGGCGTAGACGCGTGCGTGACGGCGCAGATGCATCCGGCGCCGCCTCAGGCCGTCCAGTCATCGATGGCGGCGATGTCCTCGTCCGACAGGCCGAAATAGTGGGCGATCTCGTGCACCAGAACGTGGCGGACCAGCTCGCCGAGGGTGACGTTGCCCCGGTCGGCCCATTCGTCGAGGATCGGCCGACGGAACAGCGTCACCATGGGTGGAGCCGAAGGAAGGCCGCCGGCGTCGTTCTGGCCGAGATCGGCGCCGGTGAAGACGCCGGTGATCTCGAACGGGTCCTCGGCGCCCAGTTCGTCGAGCAGATCGTCGTCGGGCATCTCCTCGACCGTCAGCACCAGATCAGGGCAAAAGTTCCGAAAGCGCGCCGGCAAGGCCGAAAAGCCGGCGCGCGCCAGCGCGTCGATATCGGCCAGCGAAGGGGCGGCCAGATGGTCGAACGCGCTCATGAGTTCCCTTTCACGTCACGCGCCAGATAGCCAATTTTGTCGAGGAGCCGGACGGTGCGGTAATGCGATTGGTCACGCTCGACCACCAGCAGCGTAATCCCCTTGTGGCGCTTGGTGGGGTCGGTCTTGACGACCAAGACGATTAGGTCAGAAATATGGCCGTTGCTAATCCACATTTTGCGACCGTGGACGGCGTAATGGCCTCCCTTATCGTCAGCGCGGGTGGTGATGCTGGCGAGGTCACTGCCGGTCTCCGGTTCACTCATGCCGATGCAGCTAATCCACTCTCCGCTGACCAGTTTGGGCAGCCAACGCTGTTTTTGCTCATCCGTCCCATAGCGGGTGATGTACGGGATGACGACATCCGTCCCCAGCCCGAACATCGGCCCCGGCAGGAAGTCGCGCGCCTGTGTCTCACTGAGAATCGCGTTGTAGCGGAAATCGGTCAGCCCCTGCCCGCCGTACTCAGTCGGCACGTCCATGGCGAGGAAGCCGCGCTCACCAGCCTTACGCCATGCGCTGCGCTCGACCATCCCGTTGCGCTCCCATTCGGCATGGTGCGGGGCGATGTGTTCTTTCAAGAAGGCGGCGTAGGCCTCCCCAAAGGCGAGGTGTTCGGGGTCATAAAGGTCACGCGGGAGGTTCATCATAAAAGGGGCATCCTTATTAACAGAAAAAGCGGATGCCCCCGAATTTACCCTACCCATCTGAGATGAGCATAAATTGGACGCGGATGGTTTAGGCAGTAGGCTTCTCGTAGTGGGTGAACAGCGGCTGCCAGTCCTTGCCCTCTTCCAAGTCCATCACATCACCAATAGCGCGGCACACCTTTAGGACATCATCGGCGCTGAGGCTGGAATACATGTGATAGCCGTTGCTGAGTGCCGTGGTGTAGCGCCCAGCCTCTAGGGGGAAATAGGTGGGTAACGCCTCATGCAGCGCCACCGGGTCCATGCCGTACTC
Source organism: Anaerolineae bacterium (assembly GCA_025454725.1). Classification (GTDB taxonomy): domain Bacteria; phylum Chloroflexota; class Anaerolineae; order Aggregatilineales; family Phototrophicaceae; genus Flexicrinis. The sequence goes on along the minus strand of JALONW010000206.1, from coordinate 7,525 downwards.
CACCCCCACCTCATACATCTTGATGGCTATTTCTTTCCAACTCTTGAGTAGGTAGGTTTCGTCCGAGAACATCAAACCCAGCGCCTTAGTCCCCTTGACGCTGACAGGCGGGATGTAGGCGTCATCGTCCACACCGCCGGAATCACCCAGCGACGGCCAGACCGTCAAGATGGTGTCAATCAGGGCATCGGCGCGCTGACGGATAGAGTCGGCGCTCCACACACCGTTAAAATCGCGGAAGTAATGGGCATTGATGCGGAGGGCATGGTCTTGGAAAACTGTGAGCTTGCGGCCAAACGAGTAGTTCGACAGCTTACCGCTGTTCAACTGCTGCGTAACGAGGGTCAGGTTGCCGATGGTATCGACATACTCGCTGTGCGCCTCGTCATAGGCGTCGCCCAGCTCATCTTTCCATTCCTGTGACGGGTTCTGGGGCAAGATGTGTTCTAGCGTCGGGCGGTCGTTAAGGCGCGCAAAACCGTCTGAGCCGCGCCACAGGTAACGCTCGACCTCCTCGAAGATGAAGCACAGGCGCTCTTGTTTGGTGCGGTCATACAGCGGGCGGTTGGGCAGCTCCAGCCGCAAGCGGTTGTCGGGGATGGAACGGCGGTGCGCCAATATCCGCCGGAGCGACTCTGGGTAAAGCGCGAAGTTCACCAGCTTAATAATGCTGGGGAACATGCGGTTGGTATAACCGCTGTCGCCCACCAGTGTCCGGCGCACCAGATAGTTTTCGAGGATTGCCAGCCCTTCCAAAAACATTTCTGGCGACAATTTACCCTTGTCGTAGGCCTCATAGGTCGCCAACAGCAGCGGATAAGCGGTCGTGCTTTCGAGGATGTTCAGCCGCCGAAGCGACGCCTGTATCCGGGTATCAGGTTCGCGCTCTGGACGGATGAGACGGTCATACCACACCGCAAATTGGTAAAGCGTCCGCAGTTCCTGCTCAAACAATTCGGGGCTGCCAAACTCGACCTCCATCCGGTCACGGAAACGAATATAAATCATGTCTTCGCGTTCGACTGTGCCGGTGCGGAAGGCGATATAGTGGCGCAAAAAAGCGGTTAGCTCCCCAATGCGGGCGACCTTGCGGTCTTCGCTCAGGAGGTCGTCGATTTTCGCCCAATACTGGTTGAACAAGCGCTCCTGCTGTGCTTACCCGGCAGCTTCATGGCGATATAGTTCCGTACAAGGTCGGTCTGGGTAAGTGGTTTGCCCTTGGCGTTCAGGCTCTCGAAAATGGCATACGGGCGTTCGGTCTCATCAATCTTGATGAAGACGAACTGTAGGCAGGTCGAGACGACCTTGAAAATGCGTTCAGGTTCGTAGTTTTCCTGCTCAATCCAGCGCCGCACCGCCCGCAGTAAGTAACGGTAGGCATTATCAATCACTGAGGGGGTCTTGTCGGCCTCATGCTCGGCGACACTACCGTCTAACACACGGATAAAGGTGTCGCGGTCAGCATTTTTGAGGGTCGGCAGCAGCTTATAGCGCACGTCACCATCTTCGTCCTCATTAACCAGATATTTGGAGAGGCGGCGGCGCAGTTTTTCGTCAGGTGTCAGCTCATACAGCGCCCGCAGCAGCAGGGAAATCGTCGTCAAGCGCTGTTGACCGTCCACCAGCTTATAGGCCGGAATGGATACCCCCATCGTCCCATCGTTGACCACAACCAGCGCGCCCATGAAATGTTCCGGCGGCTTCTGGTCATCAAAGACAGCGTAAATGCGCTGGACATCCTCTAACAGGTCCTTCCAGTTGTTAATCTGCCATGTGTACTGGCGCTGAAAATGGGGAAGGACATAATGCACGCCGCCCGAAAGCGCACCATGCAAACTAACACTATCAACCTTCATACGAGACGACCTTTACGATTTGTACAGAAAAAAGACATTTCAGTTTAACACCCCCATCTGCGGAAATTTAATGGACGTTGGCGCGCAAATGATGTTACATTACTGTAACATCATTTTGTCCGATGATACGGGTCGAAGCCATGCCTCTGAAACGATTGTTCCCCGCCCTCTTTATCGCCGCCGTCCTCATCCACGCCGCCCTCGCGCAAGCCGCCACCCCTGAACCCCTCCCGATGCCGACCGCCCTCCCCGACCCCGTGCAGGCTGCTGAGGTGGCCGAGGCCGCCCGCGCCATGTTGGTCGGTAACAGCCCAAACCTACGCACGACGGGCGCATCAGACCGGGTGCGTGCTGGTGACATCAGCATCCGCGAGGGGTGGGCTTTTGGCCTGTTGACCGTGCGTGCGCCGGATGATGTCCACGCCGAGCCAGACCTTCACCTGTTCCTGTCGCAGTACCGCGACGGCGCATGGCAGACCTATCTAGAAGACACGCCCGAATTCGACGCGGCTCTGCACGTTATCCCTGCCGGCGTGATGCCCGAAGCGGCGCGCTCGATGATGGCCCAGCGCGAGATGCTTACCCGCAGCACGGGCGCGAACATCGGCCTACCCTACGCCATCGGTGAAACGTGGACCCTGACCGGTGGCCCTCATCCCAACGGCGCAGGCACCAACAGCCGCCCGTGGAGCGCCATCGACATGGCCTATCCCGGCAGCGTGGCGGGGCGAATCCGGGCGGCGGAAGGCGGCGTCGCATGGGTCCCCAGCGACTGCCCCAACCTCATCCGCATCGACCACCCCGGCGGCTGGCGCACGGGTTACTACCACGTCATCAACATCCGTATTGGCAACGGTCAGGTCGTCCAGCGCGGCCAATGGCTGGCTGACGAGGGCGCAGCGACTGGGTGCGGCGGTTTCGCCACCGGCCCTCACGTCCATCTCTCGCTGCGGCGCTATGACCCCAACGGCTACGGCTACCCCAACGCGCAAACCTTCGTCAACATCGCTGGGAGCGTATTCGGCGGCTGGCAGGTGCTGGACGGCAATAGTCCATATCAGGGGTGTATGCGGCGCATCCGTGACGGTTACACCGTGTGCGCGGGCAATGGTCAGGTCAACTATGAGAACCCCGGCGGCCTGGTCCCGACCGACATTCCCGCCCCCACCGCTGTTGGCCCGACCCCCACGCCCAATACCCAGCCCGGCCTTGACCGGCGGCTGGACTTCAACCGCGACGGCTACCCGGACCTGTGGCTGGTCGATATGCGCCCCGACGATGGCGGCGACACAACGGTCTCCATCTACAATGGACGCAACCCGACTCAGCTCCTGCACTTTAAGCAGACCACCCTACCGCCCCAGCCGGTCGAGTTAAATACCGCCTTCGCCGCTGGCGACTTTAACAGTGATGGCACGCCTGACCTGTGGCTGTTCCACCGGCGGATGGATTCCAGCGGCACGACCGCCCTGCGTATCCTCGACATCCGAGGCGAAATCGTCTATGACCTATTGTGGGATACGCCGACTGCACTCCCAACCCTCACCGACCGGGTAAGCTTCGCCGTCGGTGACTACAACCGTGATGGGCGGATGGACATTTACGCCTTCCGACCCAACACGACTACGGGCAAAACCCATATCACCGTTGTCGCGGGAGACAGCTTCAACAGCGTGCTGGCCGAGGTGCAGACCAGCCTGGAGGCGGCCTCACGTTACAATGACAGCCAATTTGCGGTCGCCAACTATGACGGCGACAACATCCCCGACATCTGGCGCATCCTGCCACGCGGCGGCCTTGACGGTCAGCCCAGCCTGACGGTGGTCAGCGGGGCAGATTTCCTCACTCCGCTGGCCGAGGTCGTGCTACCGCTGCCATCCACACACACCAACATGCACGAGATGGGCTATTCCATCGCTGATTTCGACAAAGACATGAAGCCTGACGTGTGGTGGATTAACCGGCGCACCGGCAACCTTCAGGTCATCAGCGGCGCAAACTGGACAACCGTGCTGTACAGCGGGACATCCGGCGCACGCGCCAGCAACAACCTCGACTGGTTGGTCTTGGGCAGCGACCGCGCCCGCGAACTCATCCTGCCCCAGAAACCACAGCCGCTTGCCCCGGTCAACGGCGCAGCCGTAACCAACCCGGTCGTGCTGTTCAAGCCCGGCGGCCTGACCGTCCGCCACACCGTCCACTTCTACGATGCCGCTGGTGTACGATTGGTCGCGCCACGTCAGCCCAAAAACTGGACGGCATGGTGCCGCCTCGACTGCACCCTTGACCCTACAGGGTTTGGCCTCAGCGCACCGGATGGGTCTGTATTCCAGTGGGAAGTACAGGCGGTCAACGCCTACGGTTCGACCTTCTCTGACCGCTGGACATTCACCATTGACCGACCCGGCGCAGTAATACCGCTAAACCCCGCCCGCGACGCCACCGCCTCGGACACCCCGACCTTTACATGGCAGACCGTACCGCTGGCAACCCGCTACCGGCTCAGAATCAAGCCTGTCGGTCAACCCCTGCTGACGGTCCAGGTCATCCAACAGGCGGACTGCCTCGGAGGAAACTGCTCTTTCGCCATTGTAGAACCCCTACCCCCCGGTAATTACCAGTGGCGCGTGCAGTCTTTCGATGGGCTGGGCGGCATCTCGAATACCGCGTGGCAGCCGTTTACCGTCGGTGTGCCACAGCCATAGGGTAGCCAGTTTGGGGGATTGGGGCGCAAAAAGCAGAAGTGTGCGATATACTGTGGGCAGTTTTCATGGGGACTGCCCACTTTATCGCTGTATGGGCTACAACAATGCAAGATGCAAACATCGAGATTAAGACGGGGTCAAAGATTACCGTCAACCTCGGCAACCGCCCGGTGCCGAAGGCGGCGCTGGCGTCGCTCAAAGCCGCCCTCGACCGTCGCAACCTGCCCATCGCGCAGGTGCTGACCGACAGCCCAACCACCTATGACGCCGCCGACGCGCTCGACCTGCGGGTCGGGCAGGCTACCGCCCACCCTGAACCCTCGCTCAGTGAGGACACTTCGGTCTACCAGACCCAGCCGTTTGACCCCCAAGAGGAGGCCACCCCCGGCCTGCTCGTCCCGCGCACCTTACGCAGCGGGCGCACCGTCCGCACCGAGGGGCATGTCGTCGTCATCGGGGATGTCAACGCAGGCGCAGAGATTATCGCGGGCGGCGATGTCATCATCTGGGGCGTGCTGCGCGGGGTCGTTCATGCGGGCGCGATGGGCAACAAGAAGTCCATCGTCTGTGCGCTGGAGATGTCGCCCACCCAGCTTCGGATTGCCGACCTCTACAGCATCACCCCAAAAGACCGCTTCCGCTGGGGGCGCAGCCGCCCAGAGATGGCGTTCATCGATGGGGATTATATTGTCGTTGAACCGTGGCAGCGCACGCCACGAAAGGATAAGTAACCGATGGGCGGCAAAGTCGTCACTGTAACATCGGGCAAAGGTGGGGTCGGCAAGACCACCAGCACCGCCAACCTCGGCATGGGTTTGGCGCGCCTCGGCAAGCGCGTCGTCATGATTGACGCCGACATCGGCCTGCGTAACCTCGACATCGTAATGGGGCTGGAAAACCGCATCGTCTACGACCTCGTAGATGTGGTGGAGGGGCGTGCCAAGGTCAAACAGGCCATGATTAAGCACAAGCAGTTCCCCGATTTGTACCTCATCCCCGCCGCGCAGACCCGCGACAAGAGCGCCGTCAGCCCCGCCGACATGGTGCAGCTTTGCAATGAACTCCGCAAAGAGTTCGACTTCATCATCATCGACAGCCCCGCCGGGATTGAGCGCGGTTTCCGCAACGCGCTTGCGCCGTCGGATGACATCCTCATCGTCACCAACCCAGAAGTCTCGGCGGTGCGCGACGCTGACCGTGTGATTGGGCTGATCGAAGCTGAGAACAAAGGCCCAGCGCGGCTGATCCTAAACCGCGTTAAAATGGAACTCGTCCGCAAAGGTGAGATGATGTCCGCCGACGATGTGACCGACATCCTCGGTATTAAGCTCATCGGCATCGTCCCGGACGACGAAGGTGTCGTCTCGGCCTCCAACAGCGGATCACCGGTCGTGCTGAACGAGAACTCGCGCAGCGGACAGGCCTACCGAGACATCGCCCGCCGCTTGACGGGTGAAGACGTGCCGTTCATGGCGCTCGACTCAGGCGGCGGCCTGCTGGCGAAAATCGGGCGTTTATTCGGCGGCGGGCGCTAAACCAACCACATCACACCGACACCCGCAACTGGGGAGGGCTTTTGTATGGCGAGCTTTTGGGACCGACTATTTGGCCGCACGTCCGAGCGGGAGAGCAGCGCCCAAGCCGCCAAACGCCGCCTCCAGTTCGTGCTGGTGCATGACCGCATCAACCTTCCGCCAGATATCATGGCGGCCATGAAGCAAGAGATCCTCGACGTGATCTCCAAGTACGTGCAGGTCAATGAGGATTCCATCGACATCGCGCTGCATCCTAGTGATGGCAGCAGCCTCAACCTGTTGGTGGCTGAGGTTCCGTTCACCAAAAGTATCGTCGCGCCCAAGCCCGACATTGACGAGGACGATGACCTCGAAGAACCCACCGCCTGACCTACCACCGCTTCCATCAAGTCATATCGGCGCTATAATACGACCCTCTCCTGTCCATCAAGTTCTGGAAAGAAGGTCGTATGCGTCAACAGGAGACTTTCTGGCGTAATTTCGACTGGGTGATGTTTTTCCTCATCCTCGTCCTGATCGTGTTCGGCCTGTTGATGATCAACAGCGCTACCTTCGGTGCAGTTGACCCTGAACTGCAAACCCGCGTCTCGGACCAAGTAACCTACGCCATCATCGGGATGGGCGTGTTGTTCGGTCTAGCGGCGGTAGATTATAAGCTGCTGGCCGGGATGCATGTCTGGCTGTACCTCTTGATGATTTTTCTACTGCTGCTGGTAAGTTTCCTCGGCGTCGAGGGCGATGCAGGCTCTCAGCGCTGGATCAACCTCGGCATCCGGATCCAGCCGTCTGAGATCGGCAAGATCATCATTATCATCACGCTGGGGCATTACTTCTCGTCGCGCTACCAGCGCATTGGAGACCTGCGCGTGATTGCAGGATCGCTCCTCCACCTCGCCATCCCGGCTGGCCTAATCTTCGCTCAGCCTAATCTCGGTACAACCATCGTCTTCGGCGTCATCTGGTTCGCACTCATCTGGGCGGCGGGCTTGAAAATCAAACACCTCGTCACCTTCTTGGTCGTCATGGTGATTGCCGCACCTCTGGTCTATTCACAGATGAGAGATTACCAGCGTTCGCGCATCGATACCTTCCTCAACCCCGAAAGCGACGAACAGGCATTCTTCAACATCCGTCAAGCGCGTATCAGCATCGGCAGCGGCGGTCTGTTAGGCAAAGGCTATGCCGCGCCCAGCGGCCAAAACCGTCTGCGCTTCCTGCGCGTGCGCCACACCGACTTCATCTTCAGCGTCATCAGCGAGGAATTCGGCTTGGTCGGCGGGATTACCGTTATGCTCCTCATCGGCGGCGTCATCATGCGAATATTACGGGGGGCGCGTCTGGCGGCAGATGCGCTGGGGGTCTTCATCTGTTATGGCGTCGCGGCCATCATCTTCTTCCAGACCTTCGTCTCGCTGGGAATGAACTTGGG
>JALONW010000205.1 GCA_025454725.1 Anaerolineae bacterium | reverse complement strand
ACCGACCGAGCGGCGGCGTGCGAGACATTTTTGGCCGAGGTGATGGGGCGCACACCGCTGGCGGCGCAGGGCATCCCCGACCCGCTGACCGGGCGGGAGCTGGAGGTGCTGCGTCTGATTGCCGATGGTCTATCCAACGACCAGATTGGCGGGCGGTTGTTTCTCGCCCTCGATACGGTGAAGGGACATAATCGCCGTATCTTCGAGAAGCTCAACGTCCGCCGCCGCACCGAGGCGGTCGCCCGCGCCCGTGTTTTGGGGCTGATTTAACCCGCTTAACCCCTCACTTGAACATCAAAAAAACGGCGTGTCGATGGACACGCCGTTTTTCATTTCTCTGCCACAACCCATCGCAGTTGTGGTACTGTATGGGTACTGCATGTGCTACATCTTTCCTATGCACTTCATCGCGGAGCCAGCCTATCGACCGACTTCTTTTTGGAGTGTGCAAAATCATGCCAGATATTGAATACGCCCTCACCATTAACCGTCGCCCAGAAGATGTATTTGCCTTCGTCACCGACCCGGCCAACGACCATCTGTGGTGGAAGTCCGTCATCCAGACCGACAAATTGACCAGCGGCGAGCTGGGCGTCGGCAGTGAACTCCTCCAGCGCTGTCGGGTGATGGGTATTTTTAACCTAAACAATCACATCCAAGTCGCTGAATATTTTCCGCCTCACACCATCCGCTATGAGACCCAAAGCAATTTGCTGCCCTACAGCGCGCTCTACCGATTCGAGCCGCTGGAAGACGGGCGAGCCACCCGTTTCCACATCGAGGCCACGCTGACGCCCAAAGGCGCGCTCAAGCAGATGCTCCCACTGTTGATGTGGACGTTGGCTGGCGACCTCAAGCGCTACTTCCTCGCGCTCAAACTGCACCTAGAGGCGGAAGTAGAACGAGACGAGGCGGCTGGCGTGGGCAGCTAGAATCGAGCCTAAACCGGCGGCCACGGGTAATGGGGGCCGCTCGGCCCGGCTTTGGGGTATCGACCCGATTTCAATAGACGCTCGATGCGGTGCTGGAAGGCGGTGATTTCACCCGACACGAGGTGGACATTGAGCTGGACAGTCAGTGGGTCGGCGGGTTCACACAGCCGGTCACGCAGCCCACGCAGGTCAGACAGCAGACGCGGCGCGACCTCCTCGCCTTGGAAGTCCCAGACCACCGTGCGGAGCTTGTGCGCGACGTTGAAGGTCAGGCCGTTGTCGATGGCCCAGATGCGGTCGCCCTCACCCATCAGAATATGGCCGCCCTTGCGGTCGGCGTTGTTGGTGATGCAGTCGAACGCGCACAGCATGCGCAGTTGGGCCAGCACGCGCTCACCGAACGTGAAGTAATTTTCGGCGGGGTCGTGTTCGATGAACCATTGGTAGCTGCCGGGACCGTTGGGGCCGTCGCGCATGACGGTGGGTGGGACGACGCCCCAGCCCAGCGCCTCGCTGACCAAAAACGACGCCAATTCCCGGTCGGCCAGTGAGCCGTCCGGGAAATCCCACAGCGGACGCTCGCCGCGCTTGGGTTTATAGATGGCGTGGTGTTCGCCGCTGGCATCTTTCATCGTGACGAGGAAGGTGTAATTGGAGCTGTTGCGGATGAGGCCGTGGACCTCTGCCACCTCGCCCCCGCGCAGTAGCGCCAGCGCCGCATCTTTATCGAACGGGGACGGTGTGGGGGATGTGGTGTCGTCCGGGGTGTCCATCGCCTGTGCTCCTCAACCGCTGAATACCACCTTCTCTACGTCCAATAATACACCAGACGCCCGTTCAAGCGGGGGTCGGCGCGCCCCTGTTTCACGGTATCGCCGCCCTGCGCGCTGAGTGCCTTCATCTGCTCACGGGTACACCACAAGCGCACGACGCTGGGGCGCAGGCCGTCAGGGTTGGCCTCATCCCCATCGTCAGTGTCGTCATCGTCAAACCCAAATGGGTCGGGTTCGGCGTCGTCGCCGACCTCGGACTCGCGCTCCGGCTGACCCAGCATCAGCTCTTGGGCGATGAGGACGATGCGGTCCTGCTCCTCGTCATAGCCCAACCCCATGCGCGAGACTCGAAACAGCGGCTCGATGGGTTCGCGCAGGTCCATATCCATCCGCGACATATCGACGGTGGTGGTAAAGGCGCGGCGCTCGTCGAGGTCGTCCAGCAGTTCACGCAGCGCCTCGCCCAGCGCCCACGCCTGTTCCTTCTCGATGACCATCGACAGCAGTTGTCGGTTCTGTCCGGCTTGTAGATAGAAGGTGCGCTGCCCTTTGGGGCCAATCGTCCCAATGGTCACGAAGTCCACCGGGTTCAATTCAATCTCGATATTTGGCATAGCGTTCTAGGCCTTGTTCTCCCGTTTTGGCTGCCGAAGGTGGGCGACATCATTGACGCTGACCACGTACGGCATCCCATGCCCCAATTGTACCGTACTGATGGATGCGGTGGAAATTTCGAGGCGCTGGAAAGTGTCGATGTGCATCCCCAAAAAGTGAGCAAGCACCAGTTTAATCACGTCGCTGTGGCTAAAAAAGGCAATCAGTTGGCCGGGGTGCTGGTAAACCAACTGCTCGACCGCGACCACCGCCCGATGCTGAGCGTGGGTGAACGACTCGCCGCTGGGGAAGGTCGCCCGCGACGGGGTGTGCTGCACCACTTCCCACAGCTTGCGCTTGCGGAGTTCGGACAGGCTCATGCCCTGCCACTCGCCGAAATCGACCTCCTTGACACCCTCACAGATGTTCAGGGGCAGGTGCGGGTGGTGCGCCTGTACAGCCTGCGCGGTCTCAACAGCGCGCTCCAGAGGGCTGGTGTAGAGCGCCTTGAGCGGCGCTTCTGCCAGCCGATGGCCGAGCGCCTCGGCCTGTGCGCGCCCATCCTCATTGAGGTGGACGCCGGGCGTCCAACCGGCCAGCCTGCCGGTCTTAACATAATCGTTCACCGCATGGCGGATGAGCAGCACTGTGGTCATATCAGAACATTTCCGAGTCTGTTGGGCGGGATGGGGGTGGGTTATTACTTCTGACGTGAAATGAATTTGACCGTCTTTTGCCTCGTGTGCCGCTTGGGGTTCAAACCCCAAGCTATCGGTTGCGACGGGAAGCCCACTGAAGGGGCTTGCCCCGTCGCTTTTGCGCTTGAAACGAGGTTAACCTCAGTCAAAAACAGCCCCTTCAGTGGGCTTGGTTGCTCTTTTGTAGCTGGAGGCTTGAGCCTCCAGCGGCAAGCGAGGCGAATCATTGAACACTAGGCTTAGGTTACTGCACGTCGTTGGTATGATGGTGACGCTGAAGGCTGCGAACCTTGAGCGGCTTGCCACGCAGCGCTTTGATGCCCTGCACGCTGGCCGCCGCCGCGCTCATGGTGGTGACAATCGGAATGTCGAGCGAGACCGCCGCCGCCCGGATGACCGCGCCCTCTTCGTGGGCTTGGCCGCCGCGCGGCGTGTTGATGAGCAGGTTAATCCGCCCCTGCTGCATCAGGTCGATGACGTGGGGTGACCCCTCGCTGATTTTGTTGACCACCTCGACCGGCAGACCGACCTTCCGCAGGTAGGCCGCCGTCCCCTCGGTCGCCACGAGGCCGAAGCCCATGCCGTTGAGGTCGCGGGCGATGCGCGCCGCCTGCCCCTTGTCGAAGTCGTTGACCGAGACCAATACGGTACCCTTGGTCGGCAGCGGGGTGTTGGTCGCCATCTGCGCCTTGACGAAAGCGTGACCGAAGTTGCTGGCGTGACCCATCACCTCGCCGGTCGAGCGCATTTCCGGCCCCAAGCGCGCATCGACGCCGGGGAATTTCTGGAACGGCAGGACAGCTTCTTTGACGAAGAACCCGTCAACGTGCGGCTCTTCTAAGAAGTTGAGGTCAGCCAAGGTCTTACCCGCGGCAATCTGGGCAGCGTAGCGAGCCAACGGGTGCGCGGTCGCCTTGCTGACGAACGGGACGGTGCGACTGGCGCGGGGGTTCACTTCCAGCACATAGACCACATCGTCCTTGATGGCGAACTGGATGTTGAACAAGCCCTTCACGCCCAATGCCATCCCAATGCGGCGCGTATCCTCGCGGATGATTTCGAGGTGATATTGGCTGATTTTGTAGGGGGGCAGCACGCAGGCGCTGTCACCACTGTGGACGCCGGCCTCTTCGATGTGCTGCATGATGCCGCCGATGGTGACGTTCGTCCCGTCGCACAGCGCGTCCACATCGACCTCGAAGGCGTCGTCCAAGAACTGGTCAATCAGCACCGGGTGGCCGCCCCATGTGATGTGCGCCTCGACCCAGTTGGTCAGCGAGGTGTCATCAAACACGATGCCCATGCCTCGCCCACCCAACACATAGCTGGGGCGTACCAAAACTGGGTAGCCAATCTGGTTGGCCGCTTCCAGCGCTTCCGGCAGGCTCATCACGGTCGCGCCCAACGGTTGGGTGATGTCGAGTTCGACCATCAGCTTGTTGAAGCGCTTGCGGTCTTCCGCGAGGTCAATGGTCTCGACCGACGTCCCCCAGATGGGCGCGCCCGCCTCGGCCAATTTCCCAGCGATGTTCAGCGGGGTTTGCCCGCCAAACTGCACGAGGATACCGTCTGGCTTTTCGCGGTCAACGATGTTCATCACATCTTCGACCGTCAGCGGCTCAAAATACAGCCGGTCGGCAGTGTCGTAATCGGTGCTGACCGTCTCTGGGTTACAGTTGACCATGATGGTCTCGAAACCCATCTCTTTGAGTGCGAAACAGGCATGGACGCAGCAGTAGTCAAATTCGATGCCCTGCCCGATGCGATTCGGCCCGCCGCCCAAGACCATCACCTTTTTGGCGTCGGTCGGGAACGACTCGTCGCCGTCTTCATAGGTCGAGTAGAGATAGGGGGTGTGTGCCTCGAATTCCGCCGCGCAGGTATCGACGCGGTAGAAGTTGGCCGCCACACCCAGCGCCTTGCGCCGGTCGCGCACTGCCAGCTCAGTCGAACCGACGATTTGGGCGATATATGGGTCGCTGAAGCCCATGCGCTTGAGCTTCTGGAAGTCCTCAGCGGTCAGCGTATCCAGCGTCGCGCCGCGTGCGACCAAAGCGCGGTGTTCGTCGATGCTGTCTACCATCTGCTCGACAAACCACGGGTCAAACTGGGTTTGGTCGATGACTTCCTGCGCGCTCGCCCCTTCCATCAGCGCCGAAGCAACCTGAAACAGGCGGCGCGAGGTCGGGACGTGCAGCGCGTTGAGTGAGGCCGTCTTATCGAGACGGCTGCCAAACGCGGTAATGCCGATGTCCAGCGAACGGACAGCCTTTTGCAGCGCTTCTGGGAAGGTGCGGCCAATCGCCATCACCTCACCGATGGCCTTCATCTGCGGGCCAAGCACCGCGTCCACGCCTTTGAACTTGTCGAAGTCCCAGCGCGGAATTTTGACAATCACATAGTCCAGTGACGGCTCGAAGCTGGCGGGCGTCACCTCGGTGATGTCGTTGGAAATTTCGTCCAGCGAGTAGCCGACCGCCACCAGCGCGGCAATTTTGGCGATGGGGAAACCGGTCGCTTTGCTCGCCAGCGCCGACGACCGCGACACACGCGGGTTCATCTCGATGACGTAGACATCGCCGTCGTTGGGGCCGACGGCATACTGCACGTTCGCGCCGCCGGTGGCAAGGCCAACCTTATCGAAAATCAGGCGCGACATATCGCGCAGGCGCTGGATTTCTTTGTCGGTGAGGGTCTGGGTCGGCGCGACGGTGATGCTGTCGCCGGTGTGGACGCCCATCGGGTCGAGGTTCTCAATCGAACACACGATGACGAAGTTGCCCTTGGCGTCGCGCATGACCTCCAGTTCGTATTCCTTCCACCCCAACAAGCTGTAGTCAATTAAGACCTGATGGACGGGACTGGCCTTGAGGCCGCGCTCCCCCACTACCTTGAGTTCTTCCGGGGTGTAGGCCACGCCGCCGCCGCTGCCGCCGAGGGTGAACGACGGGCGAACTAAGACCGGGTAGCCGAGTCGCTCGGCGGCGGCCAGCGCGTGTTCAATCGTGCCGACCACTTCCGACGCGGGCGATTTCAGCCCGATTTCGGTCATGGCGTCTTTGAACAGTTGGCGGTCTTCGGCGAGGCGGATACTGGTAATCGACGCGCCAATCATCTCGACGCCGTATTTGTCGAGGACGCCCTCATCGCTCAGTTTGAGCGCGAGATTGAGGGCGGTCTGCCCACCGACGGTCGGCAGCAGCGCGTCCGGTCGTTCGACGCTGATAATCTGCTCTAGGATGTCCGCCGTGAGGGGTTCGATATAGGTGGCGTCAGCAAACTCCGGGTCGGTCATGATGGTGGCCGGGTTGGAGTTGACGAGGATGATGCGGTAGCCCTCTGAACGCAGGGCTTTACAGGCTTGTACGCCGCTGTAATCGAACTCGCAGCCTTGCCCGATGACGATTGGGCCAGACCCGATGACCATAATGCTCTGAATGTCGGTGCGTTTTGGCATTGATGTGGCTCGCGTGTCCCCGTGGATTGGTAACGCGGCCTATTGTCCCATAGATGGGGGTGGGGGTCAAACCCGTGGTGGGTGGGGGAAAGGGGTTTGGCTCCCCGTCAACAACCCCCGCCTCCCCTTTTGTCCGGCGGTGTGTAAGAATCGCTTGTATGATTGCTTGAAACCACCGGAGATTGCCCCGTGCCAGACCACACCGCCCCCCCGCTGCCCGCCCTGAGCACTCAGACCCGCGTCCATCTGGTCGGCATCGGCGGGACAGGGTTGTCAGCCATCGCCCGTGTGCTGTTAGAGCGCGGAATCCCGGTCAGCGGGAGCGACCGCGCCCTAAATCCCGTCACCGACCAACTGACCGTGTTGGGCGCGACCGTCTACGCCGGACACCACGCCGACCATATCAGCGGGGCGGCGCTGGTGCTGATGACTTCGGCGGCCAAGTCCGACAACCCCGAAATTGCGGCGGCGCGGGCGGCAGGTATCCCGGTCGTCAACCGACGCCACTTCCTGCCGTCGCTGCTGGGCGCTGATTCGGTCATCGGCGTGGCGGGGACGCACGGCAAGACCACCACCACCGCCATGACCACCCACATCCTCAATCAGATGGGGCGCAAACCCGGCTACATCGTCGGCTCGGTGATGCAGAACACCGGCACGAACGCCAG
>JALONW010000204.1 GCA_025454725.1 Anaerolineae bacterium | reverse complement strand
CGCTGGCCGCTGTCATCAATCAGATAGGCACGCACGGTGGGGACGGTTTTAGTCAGGTAAGCGTTGAGCGCCACGCGGTCGTCTATGCCGTCTTGGTTGGGCGTGAAGGTGGACGGAGACAAGGTGAAGTTGTTGAGCAGCGGCAGTTCATTGTCGCCATCCGCGACGGTCAGCACGCCGTCCAGCGCGGCCTGCTCGTCGCGGTCAACCCCAACGGCTGTCAGCTCCCAACGGTACTCCCCATCAGGAATCAAGCGGCGCTCGATGGTCCCTTGAATGTCCTCACCCGGCAGCGTGAAGCCATCGACCACGCCGCTGAACTGTAAACTGTAGTCGCCGGGCGCGGTCGGCATATTTTCACGGAAGGCAAAAACCATCCCGTCCGCATTGGTCAGCCGAATGGTGACATCCGCCGTCCGCGACAAGCTGAACGAGAAGCGAACCACGTCCAGTTGACCGTCAGCGTTGGGCGTCAACGTAGGCGAGTCGAAACCAGCCTCACCCAACAGCGGGCGTTCTGGGTTTAATACAAAATTACCACCTAGAACAACCGCCAGCGCCGCGACCAGCGCCGCAGCAATCACCACCACCATCGAAAGGCGCATGGGTTAGCCCTCCGTGGTGGCGGTCGGTTCTGCCGTCGGCGCGGCGGTGGGTTCTTCGGTTGGCTCTACCGTGGGTTCAAGGGTCGGTTCTTCGGTGGGTTCGACGGTCGGCTCCTCCGTCGGTTCGGCGGTGGGCGCTTCGGTCTCGGTCGGTTCAGCGGTTGGCTCTGCCTCGGCTTCAACCGTCGGCGTCGGGACAATCCGCAGCGCCAGTGCCCGGTCGATGGCCGCGCTGGACGCCAAGAGCAAATCTTCACCTTCGCCGACTACCACCGCCACGTCATTGACGAACACGGCGGGCGGGACGACGACGGCATCGCGACCACCCGCGTCCTGTTCGGCGCGGTTCATCATCTCCTGCGGCTGACCACCGCGCATACACTCGTTGAAGCGCCCCATATCGAGGCCGAGGTTTTCCGCACCGCTGAACAACCGATTGCTGGAAAACGCCTGTGTCCCGAACTGGTCAACCCAACCAAAAGCGGCATCGACGTAGCGCCAAAGCTGATTCTGCTCGTTGGCGCACCAGCCCGCCCGCATCCCACCAATAGCGTTGCTCACGTCGGTGCGGATTGCGCCGCCATACAGCACATACGAGAAGGTAATCTCACCCGCCCGCACCCGTTCCAACAGACCGGGAAAAACCGTCTCGTGGAAGGTCTTGGACTGTTCGCTGGCAAGGTTGATGTAGGCCGATACGCGCACCGTCCCATCAAGGTTGCCGAGGCGCGCATAACCGCGCTCTGAGCGCGAGACGGTCAGGCCGTCATAGCGGGCGGAAGTGTCTGGGATAGGCGCATCGGTCGGGATGCGGTTCGCCAGCACCGCGACGAACACCAGCACGGCCACCGCCAACAGCGACCCGCCGATGATGATAAAACGCTGGCGGCGCTGCTGGGCTTCACGCTCTTGGCGGCGCTCCTCGGTGCGGCTGATTTTGGCCTTCTTGTCTGGGGTCTTTTCCGGTGTCTTTGCCATGTCTAGCCCTCGCCCTGTGCGTTATCGTAGGTGGCGCGCAGCCGCGCCAGCAAGTTTGCATCTTCCATCAGGTTGCCCAACACCCCGTTGACGAACCGGGGCGAAGCGTCTGCGCCATACTGCCGCGCAAGGCTGACCGCCTCGTCAATCGCCACGCTGACCGGAACCAGCGCCGCCATGCTGTGTTCAAACACCGCCAGCCGCAGCGTGCAGCGGTCAATGGCCGCAAGGTGCTTGACTGGGAACTCCGGCGCGAACAACTGAATGGCCGAATCGATGGCCGGACGGAAGCGCTGGACACCCTGCACCAGTGTGCGGATATAGTCCGTAATGTCGTCGTTCAACGCGCCGTCCATGCGCTGGATGACCGCGTTCAAGACCTCGCCGGTCGGGTGACCGGTCAGGTCCAGCTCGTAGAGCGCCTGAAGCGCCAGCGCCCGTGCGATGCTGTGGTCATGCTGCATGGGGGTATGGGGAATTTCCTCAACCGAGACCTCATCGTCGGGGCCGAGGTCGCCCAGTTCTGGGATAGGGAGTGTCATCGTGCGTCCTTGCCCTGCTCTAAAAACGTGTGTGCTTTTCTCAAGCGCGCAAGTATAGGGCAAGTTGGCGCGTTTGGGCAGGGGCGCACGCCAAGCGTCGGTCAAGCCGCCCGTCTGTACACAAAAAAATCCCCCACGGGTGGGTTTCCAGTGGGGGTTAGAGGGTTTACAGGCCGCTGCGCCCTTGCAGAGCGCGCATCAGCGTGACGGCATCGACATATTGAAGGTCACTGCCGACCGGAAGACCGCGCGCCAGCCGCGTCATCTTGACGCCGCGCCCTTGAAGCTCGCGCTGGATGTAGAGCGCCGTCGCATCACCTTCTTGGCCGGGATTGGTGGCGACAATCACCTCCAATACGCCGCCCGCGTCGATGCGCTGCACCAGCTCGCGGATTCGCAGGTCGTCGGGGCCGATGCCGTTCACCGGGGAAATTGCCCCGTTCAGGACGTGGTAGACGCCCTGAAACGCGCCGGTCTGTTCCAGCGCCAACAGGTCCAGAGGCACTTCGACCACTGCGACGACACTCTTATCACGCTTGGGGTCGCTGCACACCGGGCAGGGGTCATCGACCGTGATGTTGCCGCAGACCGAGCAAAAACGGGTCTGTTCCTTCAAGGCGCGCAGCGCATCGGACAGCATAAAGCTGATATCCTCTGGGGCGCGCAGCAAGAAATACGTGATGCGTGACGCCCCCTTCGGCCCGATGCCGGGCAGCCGCCCCAACTGCTCGATGAGCTTATTGACCGGCTCTGGGATGGCTTTCGAGGCCATGCGCGCCGCTTAACCCAGCAGCCCGCCCAGACCGGGCAGGCCACCCAGCCCACCGGTGATGGACTCCATCCGCTCGGCGGCCATGCTCTGGCTCTGCTCGACGGCTTGGTTGACCGCCAGCACCAGCAGGTCTTGCAGGTCAGCGACCCATTCCGGGTCGTTGGTGTCCAGCAGGTCCTTGTTGATGGTGATGGACTTCACGCGCTGGTGGCCGGTGATGGTGATGCTGATTGCGCCGCCGCCCACCGAGACATCGACGGTCTCATCGGCCAGCGCTTCTTGCGCGGCCACCATGTCGGCCTGCATCTTCTGAATCTGCTTGAGCATCCCGCCGCCCATACCGCCACCGCCGCCGCCGAAACCACCCATACCGCCCTTGCCCTTTGCCATGTGGAAGCACTCCTTCACCGTGAAAAATTTCTGCTTGTGGTCTGCCAATTATACCATACCGTCAGCGGGAAACGGACACCCGACCGCCGCCGGTCCACCCTTCACGTAACATTCCATCCCAGACATGCGGTACAATGGAAAATTGATGGAAACTGACCAACTGCCGGGGAGAAACGGCCAATCCTATGGACATCCTGCACTTCTTCGCCCTCGACCAGCTCTACCGTGAACGCCGCCGACTGCGCCAAAAGGTGTACGTCATCGCGGAGCTGGGCGGCACGCGCCGCGAGGGGAAAATCCTGAAAGAGCGCGATGGCCGCTGGTTAATCGAGTTCTTCCCACTGGAAACCGACGGCATCGTGGCGCGCACCAGCCGCCACTACCTCAGCATCCGCGAATTTGAGGTCCACCCGGTTGACCAGCAGCAGTTCGAGGACTACATCAGAACACTTAATGACATCTACGCAGGCTCGGACTAAACCCCCATGACTCTGATTACCACCGACAAGAAATTTAAGCCCGCCCTTCCCCGTCCCATCATCTGGCTGGGCAAATTTATCAGCCGCCTGACGGGTTGGGGACGTGAGGGCGAGATGCCCGGCTTCGACAAGTGGATTGCGGTCGAGTACCCCCACACCAGCAACTGGGACGGCTTCGTCTTCCTACGCTTCGCTGCCGCCGAGGGGATGCGGAGCAACTGGATGATTAAAGACCAATGGACCAAGGGCTGGGTCGGCAAATTCTTCCTGCGCGTCGGCGCAATCGGCATTGACCGCAGCAGCAGCAGGGACACCGTGCAGCAAATGGTCGATGCCATCAACGAGCGTGAGAAGGTCGCGCTGGTCATCACGCCGGAAGGCACACGCAAACACACCAGCCACCTTAAGGCCGGATTCTACTGGATTGCCTACCACTCCAAGACACCGATGGTGCTGGCGACCGCCGACTACCGCACAAAGAAGGTCATCATGGGGCCAGCCTACATGGCAACCGGTGACATTGAAGCCGATACCAAAATCATGTTTGAGTGGTTCAAGGACAAGGTGGCCGGGGCGCGCTACCCCGAAAAGGCCGGGAATCTCTTCATCCGCCGCAGCGCCCAACAGGGCATCAACCTCGGCGGCGAGAGCAGCGACACACCCAGCGAGACTAGCGGGGCGGCAGAATGACCCGATTGGTCTCTGGGTTGTTGGCAGCGCTGTGCCTGATACTGGCGGCCTGCACCCCACCCGCCGCCGACGGTCCGCTGCCAACCGCCATCACCGACCTTGACGCGGCGGCCACCGCCATTGTCTTGACCGAGAACGCGCCGCCCCAGCCCTACCGTGAGCGCATCAGCTTACCTTCATTTGAGGACGGGCTGGAATTCACTGAAGGCTGGCATTACACCGTCTCGGCGGAATTTACTGGCACCTATACCGGTACGTCGCGCAGCATCACCAGCAGCACAACCGCCGAGGTTGCCTACCACCAGCGCACCACCTCGCGCCGCATAGAATTGCGCGCCGAAGGGCCGCTGTTCACCCCCGGCGAGCCGGTTGTCACCGAAGCCGTCCGTCTCGGTCAAGACATATATGTGAGCAGCGCCAACACCTGCCGCCGCGCCGACGACCCCGAATCGGCGTCCATCGTCGAGGCAGGCATCGGCCAGATTATCGGCGGCGTACGCGAGGCCGTCCCGACCGGCGTGCGCGGGACGATTAACGGCGAGCCGGTCTATCGCTACGCCTTCTTGCAAGACGCGCTGCTGCTGTCGTCCATCCAGCCCCGCGACGGCGGGCGCGTCTCGCTGATGAGCCAAGAATTGTGGTTCTCGGCGGACAAGGGCGGCCTGATACGGCTGTACCTGACCTTCGATGTCGATAACGTCAGCCTGTTTGGGTCGCAGCTCCCGGTGACGGGTCAGGTCATTTTCCGCTACGACCTGTTCGACCTCGGCCAAGACCCTAATATCAGCATCCCGTTTGGGTGTTAGGCCGGGCTGGGCTTTTCAAGTCGAAGGTCACACACCCGGCACAGGTCATGGAAGGCGCAGTAGGCAAAACACTTGCCGCCGTCCACTTTGCTGGCGACCGGCATGAAGCGCCCAGCGCGGATGTCGGCCACGAAACCGGCCACCTTGTCGAGGACGGCGCTGTTTAGCTCATCATCCGTAGCGTTAACCGCGAACAGCGCAGGATTATCCCCTGCAACGCCCCAGTACAGCCCACCGACCACCGCTGTGGGCTGGCTGGGGTCTAGGCCGTGCGCCTTCAGTGTGGCATTGAGCGCACCAGACGAGAGACGTTGTCCCATTACCCGGATGTACAGCGGCATTTGCACCTTACGCCCGGTGGTAAAGTCATCAGGCTTATAGGGCGTCGTCCCACTTTTATAATCCATCAGCACGAACACCAGCGCCCCGCCGACCTGCGCCACGTCCACGCGGTCGAACGTCCCGCGCATTTGGATGGTCGTCCCGCCCGGCAGCGCGACCGGCACACGCTCGAACTTCCATTCGCGCAGCAGCGGCCAACGCTCGACACCGACCAGCGCAGGGAATGCGCCGGTCAGCGCGTTTTGGGCAGCGTAGTCCGAGGCGATGAAGGCCAAGATGCGTCGTTCGAGGCTGGTGCGCTCCAGCCGCCAGAACGGGCTGTCAGGGAAATGCAGGCTTTCGGGTGCTTGTGCCAGCTCCTCAGCGACGACAGGTGCGGCGACCGCCAGCGCCTCATCTGCCCGTGACGGATGAACAGGGATGCCGTGGCGCATGAGGTGGCTGTAAACATGGTAAAGGACATGGTGAATGACCGTCCCCAGCAGTGCCACGTCCAGCGACTCGTCCGGTTCTTCCCACTCGTCTAATTTGAGCAGGCGCTGGGCGAAAAAGCGGTATGGTGATGCCCCAAACGCCTCCAGCCCGCTCACACTCCACTGATAATCATCGCCGAAGCGCCGCGCAACTTCATCCGCCCACGGCGTGTCAGACAGCACACCACCGTAGGCGTCCCATGCGAGGTCGAGGCGCATCCGGTCTACCTCGACACTGCGGACATGGCGCAGGTGGTCGAGCGCATCTGGGCGGTGGGCGGCGAGGTAAGCGGCGGCCTGCTGTGAGTCGGGCGCGTCGGGGTCATGCGCCAGCGCGAGGGTTAATTCGGCCAGCGTGGCAGCCGACTCGACGGGCGAGATGTGGCCGGGACGGATTCGGATACGGTTGGCGGCGGGGATGTCCGAAAATACCGACTCGACCGCCCGCCACAAATAGCTGGCAGGCCACGGCCCCCCGTTCTGGATATACGGGCGGGACAGCGTGAGCGATTGGCGCGGCAGCCCAATTAGCTCGAAGAAGATGCTGTCATCGCCAGCGCGTTCGGCACGCTGTTTGAGCGCGCCGAGGTGTCCATAGCCCTCCCGCAGGCGGGCGCTCAGGGCGGCGCGTTCGCTGTCGAGGTACAGCGGGTCATCGCTGGTCTTGGCCGGGAACAGACCCTCAGACAGCCCCATGATGAACAGGTGTTGGTGCGGCAGGCCGCGTGCATCCGTCACCAGCGTCAGCAGCACCCGCCCTGCGCGGCTGGACGGCTCGGCCAGCGACACTGAGGCCATCGCCGCCCGCAGGTCGGTGATGAACGCCTCACGCAGCAGGGTGGCGTCGCGCTGCGAAGCGGTCGCCCAGCGCACCAGCTCATGAGCGTTGAACAATTGACGCAGCGCAGACTTGAAGGCGCGCACCGCATCGAGGTCGCGGGCGGCCTCATCTGACGCCGACGACCGCAGCGCGGCAATTGTATTCAGCGAGTAATCCAGCGGCACTTCTGGCTCATCGGCGGTGTCTGGGTTGCGTTCGCCGGGCAGCGGCTCATCGTTGCCCAGCCACTCCTC
>JALONW010000203.1 GCA_025454725.1 Anaerolineae bacterium | reverse complement strand
TCGGTGCTGTCACCATACATCAATTTGGGACTGCTCACGCCGCTTCAGATGGTCGATCCAGCGGTGGCGGCGTATGAGGCTGGGCTTGCGCCGCTGAACGCGGTCGAGGGGTTTGTGCGGCAGGTCATCGGCTGGCGCGAGTATATGTTCTGGCAGTATCAGCGACAGATGCCGGGTCTGGCGGAAGCCAATGGTTGGAACGCGACGCGTGATGTCCCGGACTGGCGACCGGTTACACCCATCACATCGAACGGCTGATGGTGCTGTCGAACTTTTTCATGTTAGCGGGGGTGAATCCTCAGGCGGCGACGCGCTGGTTTAGCGCGCTGTACGTCGATGCCTATGATTGGGTCATGCAGACCAATGTGGTCGGGATGGGATTAAACGCCGACGGTGGAATCATCGCGACCAAGCCTTACATTGCGTCGGCCAATTACATCAATAAGATGGGCGATGCCTGCGGCGGCTGTCGGTTTAACCCCAAGCAGCGGACGGGCGCGGACGCTTGCCCATTCAACACCTTGTACTGGAATTTCCTCATTACCCATGAGGCGCGGCTGCGCGCCAACCCACGCAGCGGCCCCGCCGTGTTGGGATTAAAACATTTATCAGCAGACGAGCGGGTGCAATTTCAGGCTGAGGCCGCCGCCTTTTTAGAGGAGTATGTGCCGTGAGCGAGATGCATAAGGTGATTTACATCGGCTTAGACGGGTCGCGACGCGATCTGCACGTCCCCCACGGCGAAAATCTACGGCGGGCGCTGCTGGCGGCAGGGATTTCGCCGTATACGCGCTTCACCCGGCGAGCGAACTGCGGCGGGCGTGGTATATGTGCGACCTGCGGCGTATGGTTAGAGAATCAGGACGCACCAAAACCCGTCCATTGGCATGACAAAGCGGCAGCGGCGTTCGGCTACCCGCGCCTGTCGTGCCAGATGCGCGTGACGCGGGATATGACCATTAAACAGGTCGATAAGTGGGTGTGGGGTTCGCGCCGGGTGAAAGGGTAATCGCTCAATCTGACTCATTACTTGACAAATATGGTTCGTATGTGTACTATTCGTGTATGAATGAAATAATCAACATCAATACCTCACTTCCCGCACAGTTGATTCACCTCGGCAAGCGCATCGCGCAGGTCATGGACGATCGGCTGGATACGGTCGGGTTATCGACCGCTAAATTGGCGGCGTTGGATTCGATTGTCACCTCACGCGAGGCGGAGGCTTTGGTGACCGTGACGTGCATGGCTGATGTGATGCATACAACCAAATCAAATGTCACGTCTATGGTCGATCGTTTGATTGCCGAGGGGTTGGTAACACGCCAGCAGAGCGCTGAAGATCGGCGTAGTGTGGTTATTGCGCTCACGATATTGGGGGAAGAGCGTTATCAGCAGGGTGTGGCGCTGGTACAAGAATTGCATGGCGAGTTGTCGGACATGTTGTCGGCAGAAGAAAAACAGCATTTGGGCTGTCTGTTAGAGAAGTTGGTTTCTTAGCGACACCAGCCTCTTTTTTTACTGGAATTGTTCATGTATGAACAATTAACATGCGAACTAATTATCAAAGAAGGATATGCGAATGTCAGCAGTTGTGCAGGGCAAGATCGCGCTGGTGACGGGGGCTACCAGCGGCATTGGCCAAGAGACCGCCATTGGGTTGGCCAAACAGGGTATTCAGGTGATTATTACTGGGCGTAACCGTGAACGTGGGGGAGTCGCCGTCACAGAAATTCAACACGCAAGCGGCAACCCCAACATCGAGTTTGTCAGCGCCGATATGGCCTCGCAGGCGTCAGTTCATTCGTTGGCTGACCATGTCATGGCAAAATACCCGCGTTTGGACATTCTCATCAACAACGCCGGGGTCATGGCTGCGGATCATCAACTCAGTGAGGACGGAATCGAAATCCATTTCGCGATCAACCATCTGGCCCCGTTTCTGCTCACACACCGTCTGCTCCCACTGCTCCGGCACAGCGCACCTACCAGAGTAGTGAATGTGACCGGAGGCATGCCGGGTAAGATCGATTTGAATAACCTTCAGGCTGAACAAGGCCCCTATATAGGTTTTATTGCCTACTCGCATAGCAAGAGCGTTATGATGGCCGCAAGTTACGAACTTGCACAACGCCTGAACGGAACCGATGTCACCGTGAATGTGGCATACCCGGGCGGTGTAATGTCCACAAAGATGGGAAGCCAACCGATCCTCGTCCCTTTGTGGATGCGACCGATTTTTGGCGTGGTGCGTCGTGCTTTAAATACGACGGCTGAAAAGGCGGCGCGTTCTTCTATTTATCTGGCGTCAGCGCCAGAGATGGAGGGTAAGACTGGCCTATACCTGAACACCCACAGCAGGCGGGTAGGCTGGCCAAAGTCAAGCTATGATCAAGCCATCCGCGCCAAGATTTGGGAGGTCAGTGAACGTTTGATTCAGCTAAAGCCGCAACCTATTTAGGTTCTCTCACCTTTGGAATACATCGTCAGTGCACTACATGGAATAACGTCCCAACCATGATACACTTGGAATAATGCTCATCAGTTCTAGGGTGCTATCCTGTTTTTATGGTGACTGATTACACGACTGAACAACCTTACAACGGCCTTGTCCAGCAGATTGAACGCTATATCTGCCAGAACCTGCACCAGCCGCTTGACCGCGAGATGCTGGCGGAGATGGCGGGATTTTCCATCCCGCACTTTCACCGGGTATTTACGGCTTGCACGGGTGAGAGCGCCATCAGCTATGTACGGCGGATGCGCCTCATCAGCGCGGGGCGCAAACTGCGGATGGGCGCGGTGGACATTATGGAGGTGGCGCTGGCGGCGGGCTACGAGTCGCATGCGGCCTTTAGTAAGGCGTTCAAAAAACAGTTCGGGGTCAGTCCCAGCGCGTTCCGTCAGCTTGGCTGTTCAGCCGCGACGGCGCTTTTAAGGCAGGCATAACCGACCCACAAGGAGCAGTAACCTATGAAAATCACCGTAACTAGTATTCCCGTCATCGACCAAGCTAAGGCGCACAAGTTCTATACCGAGGTGCTGGGCTTCATCACCAAACGCGACATCCCGCTGGGCGATGCGCGCTGGCTGACGCTCGTCTCGCCGGAGGAACAAGACGGTGTAGAACTGCTGTTGGAGCCGAATGGCGAATACCCGACCATGAAGGCGTTCAAGGCGGCGCTGGTGGCCGACGGCATCCCGTATACCATGTTCCTCGTCCCGGACGTGTACGCCGAGTATGACCGGTTGCGCGGTTTGGGCGTCGAGTTCACGATGGAACCGACCAACATGGGCATGACAACTGGAGCCATCTTCCACGACACCTGTGGCAACCTCATCTCGATTTACCAGATGAACGCTGGGTAGCCTGATCCAGCACAAAAAACACGCCGACCAATGTCCACAGGGTCGGCGTGTTGTGTTTACAGTCCTAAGCAGGCTTTGATGTCGGGGAGGGCGGCTTCAGTGGCAGCGCGCCCGGCCTCGACTGGGGTCTTCATATCGCTGAAATCCAGTGAAGCGATGCGGGCGAGGTTGGGGCGGATGTAGACATCGGGCGGGTAATCTTTCAGCCGGAGTTGGTGGACGTACCACATCAAAATCCGGTAGGAGCGCCACAGCGCCGCACCGCTGCCGGGAGCTTTGCCGGTCTCGGCGGCGCGCATGAACGGGATGCCGAACGGCAAGCCAACCCCCAGCATCGAGGTGAGGGGATCACCCCAATGGTCGGTCTCCAACGGGGGGTAAACATCAACCGCGATGATGCGCCCACCGTCTTTTGCCCCGAAACCACGCGCATACGCGGCGGGGGTCGCTACGCTGTCGATGACGCCGCCGTCCGCGAGGATTTTGTCCCCCATCTCAACCGGCGGGAAGGCGGCTGGCACGGCGGCAGAGGCGGCCACGGCGGGGACGACCTCGCCGCTGTCGAGTTCGACCTCGGTCCCGGTTACCATGTCTACGGCAGTGACGACCAACGGCACTTTGAGCCGCTCAAAACGGATACCACCCAGTGTGGCGCGCAGTACGTCGATGAGGCGCTGCTGACGCGCCTTGCTGCTGAAGAGGTTGGTGAAGATGCTCGCCCCTTGGAACTTGGCGAGGTGTTCGGTGATGGCTTCTGGCGGGTTGCCTGCCGCAAACAGCGAACCGACGATTGCGCCCATGCTGGTCCCGACCACGAGGTCAACCGGGATACCCTCGCGTTTTAGGACTTCGAGGACCCCGATATGGGCGAGGCCACGGTTGCCACCTCCGCCGAGGACGAGCGCGATTTTGGGACGCATACAGGACTTTACCCTTTCTTTTCGACCAACATCCGGCGCAGCACCTTACCGACAAATGACTTGGGCAAGGCTTCTCTAAATTCTATCTCAACTGGGACAGCGTGTGGCTCTAATCGGCGCTGGCACAAAGCAATTAGTTCTTCTTGGCTGAGGGTGGTTCCGGGGCGTGGGACGACATAAGCCTTTACGCGCTGCCCGCCCGCGCCGTCATCATCGACCGAGACGCCGACCACCGCCGCTTCTAGCACCTTCGCATGTTCGTACAGCACTTCCTCGACATCACGCGGATAGACGCTGAAATCACCAGTCAGGATGGTGTCTTTCTTGCGCGCCACAATCTGGAAGTAGCCGTCATGGTCCCGCAGGGCGATGTCGCCTGTGTAGAGCCAGCCGTCACGCAGCACCGACTCCGCGTCTGATGGGTTTTCGGGCGTCGTAGGATCGCCCCAATAGCCGCGCATGACCTGTGGGCCGCGCACGCGCAGCTCCCCAATCTGGCCGGGGGGGAGAGGTTGACCGGTCTGCATATCGACGATTTCGGCATCGGTGTTGGGGAGTGGTATACCGATAAAGCCGACCTTGCGCGTCCCGTACAGCGGATTGGCGTGGGTGATGGGGCCAGCCTCGGTCAGGCCGTAACCCTCGACCAGCCGCCCACGGGTGAGCTTTTCAAACGCCTCCTGCACCTCAACCGGGAGGGGCGCTGCGCCGCTGATGCACGCCTTAATCGAGTTTAGGCCGAAACTGCGGACATTCGGCGCATTGTTAATGGCGGTATACATGCCCGGCACGCCGGGAAACAGAGTCGGTTTGTGTTTTTTAATGGCTTCCAGCACCTGCATCAGGTCAAACTTAGGGAGTAAGACCATGGTCGCGCCAATGGTGATGGGGACATTCATGGCGCTCGTCATGCCGTAGCTGTGGACGAGCGGCAGCGCCGACAAGAAAGTCTCTTGGCCGTATTCGAGGTCGGGGACCCAGTGGCGGGTCTGCATGGCATTGGCGACGAGATTGCGATGAGTCAAACAGACGCCTTTGGGCGAGTCGGTGGTGCCGCTGGTAAATACGATGGCCGCGAGGTCGTCCATGCCGACCGCTACATCGGGCGCGGGGTCGTCTTCGCTGATGTCGGCGATGAGGTCATCGTACAGCGCGGCGAATTTGCGGATACGGCGGCGCTCGTCAGGGGTAAATTTGGTGTTGGTGATGTCTACGAGGATGATATGAACATCGGGTAAAACGGGCTTGAGCAGCGCGGCAACCGGCTCGTACTCGCGCAGGGTGATGAGGACTTTCGCGTTGGTGGCGCGGACCGCCTCGACGATGCTGGCGGCGCTGGCGTCGGGGTTAGGCAGGACGACGGCACCCCCAGCTTTGAGCGCGGCATAGTAGGACAGGATGAACTCTGGCGAAGTCGGCAGCACAATCGCTACCCGGTCACCGAGGCCGACGCCCAACCCGCGCAGGGCGTGGGCGAGCTGATTGGCATGGCTGTTGAGCTTGCCGTAAGTCATGCTATGGCCGTTGAAGACGGTCGCAGGGCGCTTGGGCAGCCAATCGGCGGCGGAGTCGAGGAATTTGTGCAGCGGTTGGCGTGGGATGGGGATGGTGTGGGGCGTGCCGGGGCTGTAGCTTCGGACCCATGGGCGCTGACTGGTGGCTTCATCGATGGAGGCTTGGTTGCGCCAGCCGCTGCGCCGCTGTTCAGATTCGATGAAGCGCTCAATCGCTCGGTTGACCGATTGGTGGCGCTCTAGCTGTACCTTGTGTTTGGCCGTCCCAATATCGACGATTTCGGCGTGCGGCATCATCTTGCCGACATCCTCAAACACGGCGCGAGGGAAGAAATTATCGCGTTCGCCGGTGATGACCAGCGTCTCGGTTTGAATATTTCTCAGCAGAGGCCAGCCGCGCCATTTGCGGAGGTTGTTCATCATCATGCGCTTCATGACGTGAAGTTCGGCGTTCCAGCGCGGGCGATAGCGCCAAAATGGTTGATAGAGCGCCGACGGAAGGCGGAACATCACCGAAGCGGCGCGGGGGAGCGGATATTCGCCCGCGCTGGCGATCAAGACCAGTTTGGCGATCCGTTCTGGGTGAGCGGTGACGTATTCGACACACATCGAACCGCCGAACGAGTGACCGACCAACACGAATTTATCGGGTAGTTTGAGGTGTTCGGCTACCGCATGTAAATCAGCGACAATTTCGGGCATGGTGTAGTCGCTGTAGGGCGCGTCGGATTGGCCGTGGCCGCGCAGGTCGGGGATGACCACTCGGTAGCGTTTAGCGAACTGGTTGATTTGGAATTCCCATGTCTCGGCGCAGCCCGCGAAACCGTGGACGAACACGATGGTCTGTTCGACCCCCTCCGGCTGCATGTCGATGACGCTGAGGTGCGCGCCGGGTAGGTTGGGCAGCGGCACTTCGACGCGGTACAGGTCGAAGTCTAGTTCGATGGCCTGTCGTTTGATGCCAGCAAGTTTACGGCGCATCCTAACCACCTCCGTGATTTTTTGAGTGATGAGTGATGAGGGTGCGCGTGTAGGTTATGCAAATAACAACGTACGAGAAATAAAGGTTTAGTATGTGGGTAATTTTACGATTTTAAGGCCAGCGCGTTTAGGTGTGGTGGCTAAAACCTCATCCCTGCCCTTCTCCCTAGGAGAGGGGTTTAACGCGGGCGGTGAGCATCTCCCTCTCTCCCTGTATAAGGGATTTAGAGGGTGAGATTTTAGTCTCCCTACCCATCACCCAGCACTTTTCGCTCATCACTCTTTATTTTGCCCGCAAACGCTTGATTACGCTATCAACCCATGCAGCGGTTTTTGATGGAAGGGCGTAAGTCATCAGCATATATAGGCTGCGGACGCGGCTGGGCGCGAGGGCTTGGGCGCGCTGGAACGCCTCCCGCGCTTGGGCGGGCTGTCCCTCATCCCAATAGGCGAGGCCGAGGCTGTGCCATCGGCCCGCTTCTAATTTGTCCCAGCCTTTTTTGGGGAGGCAGTCACCTGCGCGGGGGTTTTGGCGGGCGTTGCGGATGGCGTTCAGCCGCCCGTTTGCCATGCCGATACGCTTACGGTGCAGCCC
>JALONW010000518.1 GCA_025454725.1 Anaerolineae bacterium | reverse complement strand
GGCCACGCCATCGACCATCTTTCGTTTTGGCAGCCGGAACGCAAAATCCTGTTCTGCGGGGATGTGATGTTCAACCTGCGCAGGGTGACGCTGCCATTTGCGCCGTTCACGGTTAGCATGGAGCAGAATAGGTATTCTGCGGCGCGCTTGATTGCGCTAAAACCAGAGGTCATCTGTTTCGGCCACGGTAAGCCGCTTTATGGGCAGGATGCCGCCCAGAAACTTGCGGCCTTCGCCCAGCGCGTCAAGCTGCCGACAGTTTAGTCCAGAAAAAACCGCGCAAGAGAAACCTTTCTCTTGCGCGGTTTGGTCGGCGGGTGGGCTGTGTAAGGGAGACGGGCGCGCGCCTACAGGATGAATAATCCCGGGCCATTTTCACTCGTCCGTGAGAAGATTTCGTCCTGTACGGACAGGGCATGTCCTGTCCTCTCTACCCACGTGGCGTATTTACAACTGCCCTTACTCATCACTCATCACTCGCAACTCAACCCTCATCACTTCATTTTAGCGGCAGCACCAGCGAGCCGGGATTGCGGAGCGCGCCCAGTTCAGCCGGAATCCAGCCCTCGGCGGTCGTGCCGTCGGTGCAGACGCCGTTGATGAAGAAGAACGACGCGCCCGCGTTCTGGGCGGTCGCCTCGTATTCGAGGTTGCCCGCCAGTTCGCAGACCGGGGCGCTGTTGGCGTCCGGCAGCGTCAGCAGGTTGGTGGTGCTGTAGACCAAGAAGCGCGGCAGCCCAATCACGCCCGCAGGCTCAACCAGCGGCACGCCGAGGAAGTTCCCGCGTGCGATGACCAGCTCGCCCAACACCCAGCCGACCACATCACCGGCCTGTACGTACCACCACGTAAAGTCGGCGTTGCGCCCCAGCGGAATCAGCCGTGCGCCGCCTGCCACGCGACCGACCAGCGTATATTCGGGGCCGTCGCCGCTGCGCAGATTAAGGAAGGCGGTGTTGACGATGAGAACGCCCGGCTCGCCCGCCACCATGGTTGGCGCGTTGTTGCTCAACGATGGGACGGTGTTCAGCGGTAGGCTGGGGCTGGTCGTCACCAATGGGATGACCTCCTCGACCGTCGGCAGGCCAGCACAGCGCCCCTTGGTGGTGTAGACGGTCTGGGCGCGCAGGCCGTTGCCCTCTACGCTGATAATGGAGACCGTGATGGGGTTGCTGACGGCGGCAGTGGTGTAGGTGATGCGGTAGCCGAGTGGGAAATCGACCGCGCCGCCGACCAAGAACGATTCAATCGGCCCGGCGTACAAGACGTTGCCGTCGCCATCGACCGCGCTGATTTGGAAGGCCTCACGCCCGCTGCCCGTATTGTCGCGGTCAAGCGTGAGGGTTCCCCCGAAAGCGGAGAATCCCCCGCAATCGACCCGCAGCGACAACCCATCACGCTGGGCGGCTTGTGCAGGTAGCACAAATAAAACTAGTAAAATTGTGCAAATTACCAGTCTAACGCGACCTAACATTGACCTGCTCCTTTTTGACTGTCACCCGATGCTGTTCTAATCATGGGGCGAAGTTGTGCTTTTTGCAAATATTAAGACGGTATGGCTGGTTAGGAACGTGTCAGCCGTGTTGCATCTGTCAGGTGGTACGTTATAGTTTATCCCTAAGGCGAACAGGGTTAAGCCTTGTCGCTGGTTGGTTTAACATCCGTTGTCTCTAAAAGACCTAAGGGGAAACCATATCTATGAGACTTTTCCGTATTGCTGTTGTCTTGGCTGCAAGAGCCAGACACCCTCAACCCGCTGTACAGCAGCATGACCTTTGCAGGCTACACGTACCAGCATTTGCTGGCTGGTGCATGGAGCTATGACCGTGACCTGAACCCCGCTCCGGTGCTGGTGAGCGAAATCCCCAGCATCGAGAACGGCGGCATCAGCGAGGACGGCACGACCTTCACGCTCAAGCTGAAGGAAGGCCTCACATGGTCGGACGGCGCGCCGCTGACCTCGGCAGACTTCCTGTTCACCTATGAGATGATTATGGCTGAGGGCAACGCTGTCGCCAGTCGTGACCCGTACAGCCGCATGACGACTGTGGAAGCGCCGGACGCAACCACCTTCGTCTTCAGCTTCGATGAGCCATATGTGCCGTGGCTGTCGCTGTGGGGTACCGTCCTGCCGCAGCACGTCCTCGCGCCGGTGTTCGAGGCCGATGGCAGCATCGACTTCGCCGAGTTCAACCGGGCGCCCAGCGTCGCCAGCGGCCCCTACGTCTTCGAGACGTGGGAGGTCGGCAGCTTCATGCGCTTCCAAGCCAACCCCAACTACGTCCTTGGCCAGCCCAACATTGACACCGTAGTCGTCACCTTCGTCCCCGACGATGTGGCCTACGTTGCCGGTCTGGTCAACGGTGACGCGGACATCGGTACGTTTGTAGCCTTCAGCGATGTCCCCGCGCTGGAAGAGGCCGGTCTGACGGTCGAAATTCTACCGTCGGGCTACAACGAGGCGTGGTTCCTCAACCACAGCCCGGAGCGCGCTCACCCGGCCATGCAGGACGTGCGCGTCCGCCGCGCCGTGGCGATGGCCTTTGACCGTGATGCCTTCAATACCGACCTGAACTTCGGCGCGACCTACACCCCGTCGAGCTACTGGGAGAACACCCCTTACGCCAACCCTGACATCGAGCCGTATCCGTTTGACCCCGCCGCCGCCGCCGCACTATTGGACGAGGCTGGCTGGGTTGACAGCAACGGTGATGGCACCCGTGACAAGGACGGCGTGGAATTGGTGTTGCGTTTCGTGACCAACACCCGTGGCATCCGCGTTGACCTTCAGGCCATCGCCCAGCAGCAGTTGGGTGAAATCGGCATCGGCGTCGAGCTGCGCAACTTCCCGTCTGACCAGTTCTTCGCCGGTTACGCCGACGGCGGCCCGATCAGCATCGGTGATTACGACATCGCCGAGCTTTCGACCACGCCGGGCGGTTTCCCCGACCCCGACACCGTGCGCTTCCTCTGCTCGGAAATCCCCAGCGACGAGAACCCGGTCGGTGTGAACGACACCTTCTACTGCAACGAAGAAGTCGATGCCCTGTTCGCGGCGCAGGCCACCGAGCTGGACTACGACGCCCGCATCGCCATTTTCCACGAGATTGACGCCCTGCTGTATGAGGACGTGGTGTGGGTCGGCATCTGGCATGACGCCGACGTCTGGATCCATAACCCACGCATCAGCGGCGCGAACCTTAACGCGGTCGACCCGTGGTGGGACATCCACAACTGGGACATCGTGGATGGCTAAGGGCTAACCCCCTTAAGCTGTAAAACCCGGCGGGCGGGGGCTGTTGATGAAATGGCTCCCGCCCGCGCCCTTAAATATGGTGATTAGTGCGGTGGTTGGGCGGCTCGCCACGCCCTCACCCCTGAGCGATTGAGTGAGAAACCGATGGGACGTTATATCATCCGGCGGCTGTTGCAGGCCATCCCGCTGCTGTTCATCGTCAGCTTTATGTTGTTTGTCCTGATGCAGGCCACCGGCGACCCGCT
>JALONW010000202.1 GCA_025454725.1 Anaerolineae bacterium | reverse complement strand
TAGCTACGCTTTAGCGGTCTTCCACCGGGGGGCAGAAGGCCTCGAACTCGCCGACGCAGACTTCTTCCCAAGTACGGAAGCCGTCCGCGATGACGGTTTCAGCGATGTTGTCGATGGTGACGCTGACCGGGACCAACAGCACCGACGGGACATCGGTGGTGCCGTTGTTGACCGCGCCGGTCACGAGGCTGCTCACGTCTTCACCCTTGAGCAGACCAATCGCCAGCGCAGCGGCGGCCTCGGCCTCAGCCTTGATGGCCTTGTAGACGGTCATGGACTGCTTGCCCGCGAGGATGTTCTGGATGCCGCCGACGGTGGCGTCCTGACCAGTGACGGGAATGTAGGGCAGACCCTGATTTTCCAGCGCGGCGATAATCGAACCGGCGAGGCCGTCGTTGGCGGCAATCGCGGCGTCGATGTCACCACCAGCGGCGGTCAGGATTTGCTCGAAGATGACCAGCGCCTGCTGGTTGTCCCAGTCGGGGACGCTCTGGTCGTCAACTTCAACCCACACGCCGGAGTCGAACAGCGGGTCAATCACGCTGTTGTAGCCGTTGGCGAACAGGGTGGCGTTGTTGTCGGTCGGGGAGCCGTTCAGCACCGCGACGTTGACCGGGGTCTCAAGGCCAGCGGCCTCGACAGCAGCAACCAAGCCCTCGCCTTGCAGCAGGCCGACCGACTCGTTGTCGAACGAGACATAGTAATCCGCGCCGGGGCCTTCGATGGTCAGGCGGTCATAGTCGATGACCTTGACACCCGCCGCACGCGCCAGCTCGATGATGGCCGCGCCCGAACCGCTGTCGAGGTTCACCATCAAGATGACCTTCGCGCCGTTGGTGATGGCCTGCTCGGCCTGAGTGAGCTGGGTGGCGGCGTCGCCCTCAGCGTTGACGATGCTGTACGAGACGCCAGCGGCTTCGAAGGCTGCCGACAGGAAGCGGCGGTCGTCGGCTTCCCAACGGGCAGACGAAGCGCTGTCGGGCAGGAGGACAGCAATGCTGCCCAGCGCGCTCAGGTCTTCCATCTCATCCATCGGGGCGTCCCAGCCTTCGGGGCAGAACGCGACGAACTCACCAACGCAGATTTCGGCCCAGTTGCGGAAGCCGTCAGCGATGACGGTCTCGGCGATGTTCTCGGCGGTAACGCTGACCGGGACGAGCAGCACCGACGGGATGTCGTTGGTGCCGTTGTTGACCGCGCCGGTGACCTGCGCGCTCACATCTTCACCGCGCAGCAGACCGACCGCGAGGGCGGCAGCGGCTTCGGCTTCGGCCTTGATGGCCTTGTAGACGGTCATCGACTGCTTGCCCGCGAGGATGTTCTGGATGCCGCCGACGGTGGCGTCCTGACCAGTGACCGGGATGTAGGGCAGACCCTGATTTTCCAGCGCGGCGATAATCGAACCGGCGAGGCCGTCATTGGCGGCAATCGCGGCGTCGATGTCACCGCCAGCGGCGGTCAGAATCTGCTCGAAGATGACCAGCGCCTGCTGGTTGTCCCAGTCGGGGACGCTCTGGTCGTCAACTTCAACCCAGTCACCAGCCTCGAACAGCGGGTTAATCACGCCGTCGTAGCCGTTCTTGAACAGGGTGGCGTTGTTGTCGGTCGGGGAGCCGTTCAGCACCGCGACGTTGACGGGAGCCTCAAGCCCGGCGGCCTCGACCGCCGCGACCAAGCCCTCGCCCTGAAGGCGGCCAACCGACTCGTTGTCGAACGAGACGTAGTAGTCCGCGCCCGGACCTTCGATGGTCAACCGGTCGTAGTCGATGACCTTGACATCAGCCGCACGCGCCAGCTCGATGATGGCTGCGCCCGAACCGCTGTCGAGGTTCACCATCAAGATGACCTTCGCGCCATTGGTGATGGCCTGCTCGGCCTGAGTGAGCTGGGTGGCGGCGTCGCCCTCAGCGTTGACGATGCTGTAATCGACACCGGCGGCGTCGAAGGCAGCGGCCAAGAAGCGGCGGTCGTCGGCTTCCCAACGGGCAGATGAAGCGCTGTCGGGCAGGAGAACGGCGATACTGCCCTCATCCTGCGACTGCGCGACGGCAAACGTCGCCATCAACATAATCAAAAGCGCAAAAACACGGGTGAAACGGGAATTCATACAAAGCCCTCCAATATAGGGGTTCTGTTGCAACAAGTGGTCTACATTCCCCCAACGTGACGGGTAGACCAAAGACCATTGTAACGCGCTAGGGTAAATCCGCAACAAGTTGACCCCCTTTTTTGGTAACTTATTTCAAGTTCGGTTACTTTCTCGGTAAACGTTTGCTTCTGCGGGGAGAAAGGTGTGGCAGCGGACTGTTTAGGTTTCCGCAAACGTTTGCAAAAGCGGTTGGTGTTGGTAAAAATAGAGGCTGTGTTTGTTCACCCTGCCAAAGACCCTTTCCAGCACTTGTTACAAAAGAGGAGATACCCGCTGATGTATACCCCGAAGCCTGAAGATAAATTTACGTTTGGTCTGTGGACGGTGGGCAACACCGGGCGCGACCCGTTCGGCTTGCCGACCCGTGGCACCCTCTCACCCGTCGAGATTGTCCACCTGTTAGCCGAGGTCGGCGCGTATGGCGTCAACTTCCACGACAACGACCTCGTACCCATCGACGCCACCCCCGCCGAGCAAGACCAGATTGTGCGCGATTTCAAGCAGGCGCTGGCCGATACCGGCCTTGTCGTGCCGATGGCAACCACCAACCTGTTCGGCGACCCAGCCTTCAAGGATGGCGCGTTTACCTCGAATGACCCCAAGGTGCGCGCCTATGCGCTTCAGAAAACCATGCGCTCAATGGACTTGGGCGCAGAGTTGGGCGCAAAGGTTTATGTGTTCTGGGGCGGGCGTGAAGGCACGGAAAGTGACGCCACCAAGAGTCCGCTGGATGGTATCAAGCGGATGCGCGAAGCGCTCAATTTCCTGTGCAATTATTCCAAAGACAAAGGCTACGATTACAAGTTTGCGCTGGAACCGAAGCCTAACGAGCCGCGCTCGGACATCTACTTTGCCACTGTCGGCGCGATGCTGGGGCTGATTGCCACGCTCGACTACCCGGAGATGGTCGGCGTCAACCCAGAGGTGGCGCACGAACACATGGCCGGTCTGAACTTCACGCACGCGGTCGCGCAGGCGTGGGACGCGGGCAAGCTGTTCCACATCGACCTAAACGACCAACTCTTTGGGCGCTACGACCAAGACTTCCGTTTTGGCTCGGTGATGCTCAAGCAGGCGTTCTTCCTCGTCAAATTCTTGGAAGATGTGGGCTACAGCGGTAGCAAGCACTTCGACGCGCACGCCTTCCGGTCGGCTGACCTTCAAGACGTGAAGGCGTTCGCCCGTGGTTGTATGAGGACGTACCTCATCCTCAAGGAGAAGGCCGCCCGCTTCAACGCTGACGCCGAGATTCAGGGCTTGCTCAAGCTCATCAACGAGGACGACGGCAGCTATGGCTACCTCGCGGGCGGTTACTCGTCTGACTCGGCGGCCAAGCTCGGCGCAGTCGAGTTTGACCGTGCGGCGTTGAACGCCAAGCGCCTCCCGTATGAAGAACTCGACCAGCTCACTGTCGAGGTGCTGTTGGGCGTTCGTTAGGACAGAAGGGCGGTGATGCGTGATGAGTCTTGAGTGATGAGAGAACAAAACTTTCATCACTCAAGACAGCCGTGGCGTTGTAGGCGCGGGCTGCGCTCGCTTGTGGTCTTCTCAGAAACCGTTAGCGTGTTTGCAAAAACCTTGACATCTTTGGGCGACCCACCGGGTCGCCCCTACAGAACGGATTGTTCGGCACCATTTCTACTTTTACGCGAGAATTTCCTCCTGTACGGACAGGGCATGCCCTGTCCATTCTGTCTATCTGGCGTATTTGCAAACACCCTATTCATCACTCATCACTACCCCTTAGGAGGCTCTTATGCCCTATGTCCTCGGTATCGATATCAGTACGACCAGCGCGAAGGCGCTTTTGGTCGATGAACACGGGCGGGTGGTTGCCACGCACAGCACCCCCCAGCCCATCAGCCAGCCCAAACCGCTGTGGAGCGAGCAAAACCCGTCCGATTGGTGGACAGGCGTGGCCGCCTCGATTCGTGGGGCGCTGGCCGAGGCCGGAATCAGCGGCGACGCGGTGGCCGGTATCGGTCTGACCGGTCAGATGCACGGCCTCGTGATGTTGGATGCAGACGGGAACGTCTTGCGCCCGTCGATTTTGTGGAATGACCAGCGCACCCAAGCTCAGTGTGACGCGATGACAGCGGCGGTCGGTGAAGAGCGCCTGATTCGCATCAGCGGTAGCCGGGCGCTGACCGGTTTCACCGCGCCAAAAATTCTGTGGGTGCGCGACCACGAGCCGGAGGTGTACGCCCGCTGCGCCCATGTCCTGCTGCCGAAAGATTACATCCGCTATAAGCTGACCGGCGGTTATGCGATGGACATGAGTGACGCCTCCGGCACGTCATTGTTAGACGTTGGCGCGCGCCGCTGGTCGGATGAAGTGCTGGCGGCGCTCGACATCCCCGCCGCGTGGATGCCCCCGGTTTATGAGGGGACAGCTCTCACAGGTGAGGTCAGCGCAGCGGCGGCGGCAGAGACTGGCCTCCGCGCTGGGACTCCGGTCGTCGCGGGCGGTGGTGACCAAGCGGCGGGCGCGGTCGGGATGGGCTTGGCCGCCCCCGGTCAGGTCAGCGTGACGGTCGGCACGTCGGGCGTGGTGTTCGCGCCGCTGGCCGAATACGCCTATGAGTCGCAGGGGCGTGTCCACGCCTTCTGTCACGCCATTCCCGGCATGTGGCACTGGATGGGCGTGATGTTGAGTGCTGCGGGCGCGTTGCAGTGGTACCGCGACACGCTGGCGTCAGATGTCCCGTTTGATGCGCTGGTTGATGAGGCCGCCAGCGCCCCGGCGGGCAGTGACGGCCTGTTGTTCCTGCCGTATTTAAGTGGTGAGCGCACCCCACATCCCGACCCGCTGGCACGCGGCGCGTTCATCGGGATGACGACGCGCCACACCCGTGCCCATTTGACTCGCGCTGTGCTGGAAGGCGTTGCGTTCGGATTGAAAGACGGTTTCCAGCTCATGTCTGACGCCGGGCTGCCCGCCCCGTCGGATGTACGGATTGCGGGCGGTGGCGCACGCTCCCCGCTGTGGCGTCAGATTATCGCGGACATCCTCAACGTCTCGACGGTGACGGTCAACACGGTCGAGGGTGGGGCGTTCGGCGCGGCACTGTTGGCGTCGGTCGGGGTTGGCTGGTTCCCCGACGCGGCCAGCGCGTGCGCGGCCACCATCACGACTGGCGAACCCGTCCATCCGAGTGAGGATGTCGCGCGCTACGCCGAAGTTTATTCGGTGTACCGTGAGGCGTATCCGGCGCTGAAGGCGTTGTTTCCGAAATTGGTCTAAATAGTGATAAGTTATGAGAGGGTGTTTGCCAATAGGCCAAACCTGAGAAAGTTTGGCGTAATAGGGAGGAGGGCGCAGCGCGCTGCGCCCCTACAGCCTCAAACGGTCGTTCAATGGGCTGGTTTTGGGTCGCCAAGATGGAAAATCGATGTAGGGGCGAGGCTTGCCCGCCCGCCGAAACCATACCTGCCAAGCCTGTATGAAGGTTATCGAGGGCGCAGCGCGCTGCGCCCCTACTTTTGATTCGTGCCTCGCCCTTTAGCGCAGGAAGGCCTCGTGAAGGCCGCCGTCCACGCTGAAAATCTGGCCGGTGGTCTTGCTGAACGAGTCACTGCACAGCAGGAACGCGACCTCGGCTTGGTCCTCCGGCGTGATGGGCTGACGGGTCAGCGTGCGCTGGGCGTAGAAGTCGGCCAGCTTGCTCCGCAGCGTCTCGGTGTCGTCGCCCTCGTTGAACGGAATGTTGTACTTGGTCAGCGAGCTAATCACCCGGTCACGCGGGAACATGCTGCTGCCCTCGACCACGGTGGCCGGGGCGAGACCGTTCACGCGCACCAGCGGCGCAAGCTCGACCGCCAGTTCGCGCACGAGATGGTTGGCGGCGGCTTTGCTGGTGTCGTAGGCCAGCGACCCCTTCTTGGTGACAGCGGCGTTGACGCTGGTCGTCAGGACCAGCGCGCCGCGCAAGCCCTGCGCCTGCCACAGCGCCCGCGCCTCGTCCGCGACGATATAGCCGCCCAACACGTTGACATCGAAGGTCTGACGCCACTGTGCGTCGCTGATGTGGCCAGTTTTGTCGGGCGCGATGAACACGCCCGCTGTCACAATCACGCTGTCAATGCCGCCATAGGCTAGGACAACCTGAGCCAACATGGCGCGCACGCTCTCGCGGTCGGTAATGTCTACGCCAAGACCGATGGCTGGGCCACAATTCGAGATGCCCGTCCCGGCGACGCCGATTCCCATGCCGTAGGCGCGGGTGAGTTGTTCGGCGGTGGCTTGGGCGGTCTGCGCGCTCAGGTCGGCACACACGACGTGCGCGCCGTCCTTTGCCACGCGCAGCGCGGTGGCGATGCCAATCCCGCTGCCTGCGCCGATGACCACGACGACCTGTCGTGCCATGCCCTGCTCCGGCGGCATCCGCTTAAGCTTGGCTTCTTCAAGCAGCCAATACTCGATGTCGAAGGCTTCTTGGCGCGGGAGTGCGACGTACTCCCCTACCGCCTCCGCGCCACGCATGACCGCAACCGCGTTGTTATAAAATTCCGCCGTCACACGTGACTCGCTCTTGTTCTTGCCCCACGACACCATCCCGATGCCGGGGATGAGAATCACGGTCGGGTTGGGGTCACGCAGCGCGGGCGAGTCATCGTGTTTGCAGGCCTCATAGTAAGCGGCGTAATCAGCGCGGTACTGGGTGAGGCCGCTTTCCAGCTTGGCGACCAGCGCGGCGGTGTCCTCGGTCTGCGGATTCCAATCGACCAGCAGCGGCTTAATCTTCGTCCGCAGGAAGTGGTCGGGGCAAGAAGTCCCCAGCTCAGCGAGTCGGCTGGCGTCGTGGCTGTTGACGAATTCGAGGATGGCCGGGGTGTCGTGTACCGTGCCGATGAAGCGATTTTGCTGCGAGACCATGCCGCGCAGCGTCGGCAGCAGTTCAACCAGCACGCGCTGACGTTCGGCTTCGTCTAAGGCTTGATATTTCACCCCACCAAAAGTCTTTTCGCCGAGGTCGTGTTCCTCAAGGTAGCGCGCCGCCTTCTCGATGAGGGTGAGCGACAGCTCGTAACATTCTTTTTGGTCTTCCGCCCAGTTAATCAGGCCGTGCGCGCCGAGGACAATCCCTTTCAGGCCTGGGTGCGCCTTAAT
>JALONW010000201.1 GCA_025454725.1 Anaerolineae bacterium | reverse complement strand
CGCGCCCCATGTCCCATCGACTGGGACGGTTTGGATCAGGCGGCGCGGGGCGGCGGTGAGGTTCGGCCCACGGAAACGGAAGGCGCAGCCGCCCGCCGACGCGGTGAGTGTATCGCACCAGCGGCGGTCAATCGGGCGCAGGTTGCGGGTTGTCCAGCCCAGCGCCTCGGTATCAGTTGCGCCCGCCACCTCGAAACTGGGGTTGGTCAGCAGGTTGTTTCTCTCAAAGGCACCTAAATCGCAGTAATTGAACTGTGGGCGTGAGATACCGCGCTGATCCTGAACAATCGGGAGATACTCTGTTTGATAAAATTCACACAGAGTGTAAGTTCCATCGCTATAGGTCAATGGTATATCAGAGTCGATTACATTACTGAATTGCAGTAAAGGATGGGTTAGGGTTGGTCCACCGTTATCCGATAAGTATGGAGAAACATGGAGTGGGGTGCCTTTATGGTATATAGGACTACAATTTGGATCTGCGCTAAAGTTTGCACGTCCTTCAATGTTCCCAACGCATTCCACAGCATCAGAGGCCGCATTGTTTGCGATTACACTACCTTCTAGCCTAATGGTGCCAGCACCAAGTGCCTGTAGTAGTGGATGTGTGGTCGTATTGTGCCCAGAAAACGTTGAAAATACGATATTAAACGAATGATCGTTAGCGTTTATCGCAGCGGCACCGCCAGAGTAGTTAGAGGCGTTGTTACTAAATGTACTGTTCCCTATGTACGAGTAAATAGACCTCGTTCCGGGAAGTTGTGGACCGATTGCGCCCGCCAATCCGCCCACGTTACCTACGAAGGTCGAATTTATAACATCTACACTCCTAGAAACCTGTAAAGCACCATGACCAGCAACGGCAAAACCTTCCACAGTCATAAATCCAGAGGCGACATTATTGCTGAATGTTGAGTCTTCAATGAGTCCATAGTATCCGACTACCAAACCAGCTGACAGCCAGCCACGGTTTGAATCTAAGGTTACATGTGAGAGATTTGCAGAGTGCCTAGATAACACTGGGACAGCCGCACGTGTGTAACCGCCTCCTTGCCCACTGTTGCGAACTGTTACATCAGTCAATGCCATAATCGCATTTATATTGATGGCTGTTCGCATATTGATCATCGTTAAATTACTAACCGTGATATAAGTCGTTGGACTGGCTCCACCCCAAATCCCATTGTACTTATCAGCACCATCAATGATTAAGGTATGTTGACCGGGGCCAACAATAGATGTCTCCCCACTATAGGGCAAATCGGCGACGAGTTTGATCGTTCCTGATAAGTCCGGTGCAAAGGTGACGGTGTTAGAATTGGCATCTGCATTTGCCATGTGAAGAACTTGCCGCAAAGATCCGGGAATTTCTTCGGTGATACTATCTTGTAGATTTGTCACCACTAAAGGAATATCTGGTGGAGACACGGGATTGTCTATGATTTTAACTTTGAATTGATTGAGAAAAGTGACATTACTGCGGTGATGAACATTATTGATGACAACTTCACTTGTATATACGTTACCGAACACCCCGCCAAAAAAATTAATTTCTTGGGGTGTCTGTTCTTGAGCATAATCCATTAATGCGTAGACCGTAACAATCTGAGGTGTGTTCCAATTTTCAGGACTAAACACAAGCTCATTAGGCTCTGTAACCATGCCGTAATAACTGTTGTTGTAGCGCATGTAAACAGTTCCAGCCGGTTCAGCACTAAGGCTAATGGTGTATTGTTGAGGTTCTCCAAATTCAACAACGCTAATAGAGTCCCCATCAACATTTACCGGCTCCACAAAGGCATAGATATAAATGGGCGGCACAGAACGAGAATCACTTTCTGAAAAACCATGTCTTTCCGAAAGTATAAAAGGGTTAACATCTAAATTATCTGTCCCCGGCATCGGCAGCGGCAGCGGGTCAGATTGTGCCGACGCCAGCGGGACGACCGACAGAACTGTGAACAGTGAAACAATAATTAAAGCGAGGCGGACGCGGTAAATTGGGGTCATACGGTTGTTTTTTCCTTGTGTGATTTGGTTGATTGACTCTCACCCACCGATTGACGATGGGTGAGGATTTTTAGTGATTTTGACTATTCGCTGCCCAAGACCACGTTATCGACCCACAGGCGGCTTTGTTTCGTCCCGCCAGTCTTAACGCGCACCAAGACGGTGGCGGTGGCGGCAGGTTTGGTCAGCGTGAGTGAGGTGGTCAGGGTCTGGTAGGCGTTGGTTCCCGCCGGGATGCGGACGACGGCTGTCTCGGCCGTGCCGTCGGTGTAGGTGACGGTCAGCATCAGGCGAGAGGCCGCGCCCCACTCACGGGTGCGGATGTCCGCCGACAAGGTGAGCGTATCGCCAACTTGACCCCATGTAGCGTTTGCCGTGACTGTCTGGATGAGGCGGCGCTGGGCCGCGGTTAGGTTGGGGCCACGGAAGCGGAAAGAGCAACCACCATCCGACGCGGTGAGCGTATCGCACCAGCGGCGGTCAATCGGGCGTAGATTGCGGGTTGTCCAGCCCAGTGCCTCGGCCTCGGTTGCGCCCGCCGCCTCGAAGCTCGGGTTGGTCAGCAAGTTGTTAGACGGCAGCGGGATTACATCACTTTCGAACGCGCCGAAGTCACAGGAACCGAACTGTGGACGGGCCACACCGCGCTGGTCGTTTGCTCCGTACAGTAAACCGAGCGCACTCTCACAATATGTGATGTTACCCTCGTTGGGAAGTCGTGTGTCAGCATCAATGACGTTGCTCCCCGGCAAGAGAGCGTGGGTCATGGTTAGGCCACCGTTGTTACGCAGCACGGGGTCAACCCCGGTTGGGATGCCCTTATGATAGCCCCAATTACAGTTTGGATCGGCACTGAAATTAAGAAATCCACCACGGTACCCAAGGCATTCGACAGGGTTATCTGCACTGTTGTTCGCAAAAACACTGGCCTCAGCGCCCCCTTG
Organism: Anaerolineae bacterium; assembly: GCA_025454725.1. Taxonomy (GTDB): domain Bacteria; phylum Chloroflexota; class Anaerolineae; order Aggregatilineales; family Phototrophicaceae; genus Flexicrinis. The sequence continues at coordinate 4,320 of JALONW010000201.1, read as the reverse complement.
TCCTCTGATGACACCACCGCTTCCCAAGCCCGTATTATGTCCTGAAAAGGTTGAGAAGATGATGTTGTAAGGCGAGTAAACTATGTAGACGGCAGCAGAGCCACTTGGTTGCGTAGCGATATTTGCGCTAAAGGTGCTGCTGCTGATCGTGATTGGGCCCCCTCCTCCAAGATCAAAACTGTCACCGATAGCACCTGCGTGCGCGCCGGAGTTACCTGCGAAGGTCGATCGAATGATGTCAACGCGCTCGGTGTCTCCCGTGTAAATCGCGCCGCCGCCCCTACTCAACAGGTTATATCGCGTGGGGATCCCATATGCGGTGTTATTGATAAAAGTCGAATCGCTGACAGTTATGTCACTGATGCCGGATAACATCATCGCCCCGCCCGAAACACCGCTGTTACCTTCCATCGTTACGCGGGTGATGGTTGCGCCATACCAAGCAGTCACCGCTGGAAAACCGTCTAGGCGGGTTGCACCCTGACCACTGTTTTGAACAGTCACATCGGATAAATGTAGTTCACCGGAAAAGATCGCTTGTGAGAGATTCGACAAAGTGAGGTCGCGAATTGTCAATTTAGAACTGGTGTAATTCGGCTGTATGAATCCGTCATGGAGACCACCGCCATCAATGGTAATGCGATTTTGTCCAGAACCGAGGATCGAGAAATCGCGCCACTGCGGTAACCAAAATAGGTCTGCGACCAACTGGATTGTCCCTGTCAACGCAGGTTCGAACGTGATGGTATCCACCTCTGGGCGAACAAGCGCGGCCAAAATCGCCTGACGCAGCGAGCCGGGAATTTCCTCGGTGATACTGTCTTCAAGGGTCGTGACGACCAATGGCCCAGCAGGGGGCGTACTTGGCGAGTCGATAATATTTATAGTGAACCTATTAAAACTTGGCTCGACTACCTCATGTACACCATTGATGATGGTTTCAGCCATGTAATCACGGTTAACGAGGTTATAACTCCGATCACCGCTGAAGTAATTTTGCGCCCCATATACTGTGACTACTTGAGGCACATCCCAATTGTTGCGTGTAAAAGTTAGTCTTGCGGGTTGAAATATGGTATTCAACGGTCCCATGTAGCGCAGCTTAACCGTTCCAGCAGGCTGTGCGTTCAATCGAATGGTAATCTGAACAGGTGCTCCACCTTCGGTGACAGTGATGGAGTTACCACCATCCAGCGTAGCGAGTGTCATGCCAATGGTGTTATGGTTTGAGCGTTCAGCCTCATCGAATCGCGTAAAACTCGAAAACACCCAAGATCGGTTTTCCTCCCCCGGTGCTGGCGGCATGGGCAGCGGCTCGGACTGAGCAGAGGCCAGCGGGACGACCGACAGCACGGCGCACAGCGCCAACACGATAAAAACAAGGCGCAAGTGCGGGCGTGATATCGAGGTCATTGGGTTTTCCTGCATGGATGATTGGGGTGCCTATCCACGCATTATACCCCACCCTTACTCAAAATTAGGGTTGGGTGTTCTTTCTATTTGCGGAAAAACAGCACTGATTACCGCACTACTCCCCTACGACCGGTCTCCGTGCGGGATGAAGCGGCGCATCGCCACGCGCTCGATTAAGCTGACCAACAGGAAAAACGCGATACCGACCAGCGCGGCTACCACGATGGCGGCGAACAGCTTGGGCGTTGAGGTCTCATTGTAGCTGCTGCTGAAGTCGAGGATGGCGCGGGCGAGGCCGTCGCGGATGCTGGACGGCAGTTCTCCAATGATTGCGCCGACCACGCTGGCGGTCGCGCTGACCTTGAGCGCCGTAAAAATATACGGGACGGCAGCAGGTAGGCGCAGCTTGACGAAAATATGCCAGCGTGTGGCGGCCAATGAGCGCATTAGGTCCACCTGAAGCGGGTTGGGCGAGGTCAGGCCGCGCAAAGTGTTGATGGTGACGGGGAAAAAGGTCAGGTAGGCCGAAATCACGCTCACCGCAATTGGCCCCGCGCCCAACCAAATCACGACCATTGGGGCGATGGCGAGGATGGGGACGGTCTGCGAGGCGATGACATACGGCAGCAGGCCGCGCTCCAACAGGCGCGAATGGGCGAAGACCGCGCCCAATCCAAAACCGAGCAGCGCGCCCATTGCAAAACCGAGTGCCGCCTCCGTCCACGTATACAGCGCGTTCCCGGCCAAAATGCGCGCCAACAGCACGGGGCCGTTGCGCCGCGCCGGTTGCAAAAACGCCTCGGTGATGGTCTCAAGGTGCGGCAGATTGACATCATTGAAAATTTTCAGGTCGAGCAGCACCCATGAACGTACCGACTCGAGGGTATCGGTCTGCGCAAAATCACCCGTAATCGCGCCGATAGAGGCCGCCGACAGCGCCTCGACATCAGTCGGCGCGGATGGGTCATCGGCACGCACGGCGAACGCGACTCGGGCAGCCATCGTCGGGCGGATGGGTAGGCCGAGCCGGTACTCGTCGCGCCCCGGCGAGCTGTTGACCCTAATCGACGCGCGCCCAGCGGCGGCCTCGGTCAGTGTTCGGGCGTCCGCCAAGATGACTGAAATTTCCCCTGATTCGAGCGCATCAAGGGCGGCGACGGGCGTCTCGTAAGCAGTATAACGATACGACTCGACCGGCGCGGTAATGGCGTAATCGTTGGCCTGCGCAAACAGCTTCAGCCCCTCGACGCCGCCCAACAGCACCGCCAGCGCCAAGATGAATCCCCCAGCGCGGCTGAGTGGCGCGTCCATCAGCACGGCGGCCACCACGGACGACGCAAGACCGACCAGCACGACTTGAAGATAAAAATTATCGTCTGGCACGGTCGGGACGAAGAACAGCGCCACCGTCCAGACCCCGACCATACCCAAGACCGGGCGGCGCGGCCATGTACCCCGCAGCAACTCAGCGACCGCAAAAATACCGAATGGGATGGTGAGGCTGAACAGTACCCACAGCGGCCAGCGCGCCGCGTCGATGGCGGTTGCTTCGCTCAACGATTCTTCACCTCGCACCGCCGCCCATGACTTGGCGAGGCCGCCCAAGACCGACTCCGGCGCATCTTCTTCCGACTGGTCGGCCATCCACACCCCAAGCTGCGCCAGCGCCGACTGTTCCAGCGCCGGGTTGCTGATGTCCATCTGTGCGTAGCGCTGCATCAGCACCCCACCGATTCCCACCGAGAGAATCACAAGGAGAACACACAGCATCCGTCGGACGGACAGGGTGCGGAAGGTCGTATGTGGGCGGGCGGTGATGTCGGTCATAGGTGGGTTTCCGTGAGGATAGCGACAGAAGGCTAATCTTGTCGTGTATTCAATACCTTCGCCATTTTGCGACCAGCACATTTAGGGGTGGCCTTGTAGCCCTCATCCCCCGCCCTTCTCCCTGAGGGAGAAGGGTGCTTATGGCGACTCTTGAGATAGCATCCGGTATGTCATCTCTTTAAGTTGGGCTAGATTCCCCTCTCCATGCGCTTTAGCCGCCGAAGGCTGGGAGAGGGGTTAGGGGTGAGGGCTTGATGGATCGTCCCGAATTATCGCTGAAACCCGCCCACAAAATCGCCCTTAATTCGCGACCTCGGCCAGCGCACGGCCCAACAGCTCGCAGCCTTCCAGCATGTCTTCCGGCTTGATGTTCAGGTGTGGGGTGATGCGGACGACGTTGCCGTACAGCCCGCCCTTGCCGATGAGCAGGCCGTGTTTGCGCGCCGCGTTCAGGACGGCATTGGCGCGGGCAGGGTCGGCGGTCTTGGTGCCGGGATGAACCATCTCGAGGCCGTACATCAAGCCCATGCCGCGCACCTCCCCGATGAACGGGAATTCGGCCATGAAGCCGTCGAGGTGCTGGCGCATCACCGCTCCTTGCTCATGCGTGTGCTGGACGAGGTTATGGCGCTCCATATACTCGATGGTCGCCAGCGCGGTCGCCATGGTGACCGGGTTGCCGCCGAAGGTGCTGAACGTCACGCCCTTCATCGCGTCGGCGACTTCTGCCGTCGCCACCGTGCAGCCGATGGGCGAACCGTTCGCCATGCCTTTGGCAAACGTCATAATGTCCGGCTCGACGCCCCACTGCTCAATGCCGAACCACTTGAGGCCGGTGCGCGTCCAGCCGGTTTGTACCTCGTCGGCGATGAACAGGCCGCCCGCCGCTTTGACGATTTCATGCACGCGCTTGAAGTAGCTCGGCGGCGGGACGATGAACCCGCCGACGCCCTGAATCGGCTCGGCGATGAAGGCCGCGATTTTGCCGCCGTGGACTTTGGTGGCGATCAATTCTTCGAGGTCCTGTATGCACAACTCGACCAATTCGTCCTCGCTCATTTCGAACGGGGCGCGGAAGTG
>JALONW010000200.1 GCA_025454725.1 Anaerolineae bacterium | reverse complement strand
CTCGCCACCCTCAGCAGGCGGCGGGGTGTACGCGGGCGGCAGGTTGCCCTGAACCCATGCGACGGCCTGAATATTGCCCACCTGCCCGCTGATGTCGCGGACCGAGCCGTCTGTCCCGGCGAGATAGGAGCGTCCGTCGGCGGTGCGGACATAGGCGGTGGTGCGCTGCGGGTCCCATTTGACCTCGACCGGGCGGGCGCTGCCGATGTCGGGGGTCAGGAACGCGCCATCTTGGTCCACCAGCCGCATTGCGCCGTCTGCGCCGCCCTGCCGCCCCAAGCCGATGAGCCGCCCGCCCGATTGGACGGCGTCCTGCACCCAAAGCTGGCCGCTGGCAGGGGCTGGACGCCAATCTTCACCGTCCAGCGCCACCGTGCCGAACACGGTCTGGCCGTCGCGGTGGCGTCCGCTGACCACGATTCGGCTTCCGTCGGGCGTCCAGTCGGTGTATTCATACGGAAGCATATGGCCGCGCACCGACCGGTTTTCGTCGCGTTCCAGCACAATCGCGCCCATCTGACCGTTGAAATCATCGGAGTACATGAACACCTTCGCCAGCATTCGCTCGCTGTCCGGCGACCAGACCACTGACTGCGCGTACCAGTTGTAGGGGACGCCCAGCGGCTGGACGATGGCACAGCCCGACGCGCCGGGGCGGCAGTTGACCAAGACCTGCACTGGCTGGCCGCCCGCGCCCGGCTCATACCACCATACGCCGTCGTTGCCGCCGCGTTGGTCGGGATTATCGACCGTAAAGGCGACGAACCGACCATCGGGTGACCATGCCGCGTCGGTGACGAGTTTGTCGTTGGCGGCGCGCGATTCGGGGTAGAAGTCGGTGAACGGCGCGGGCAGTGAGCGCGGCTGACCGTCGATAATCAGCGAATAGAAGCCCAGCGCGTCGGTGATGACGTATTGGCTGGCGTTAACTGGGTTGCGGACGAACAGGCGCAAATCGGCCTGTGATGGCAGGTTGAAGGCTGCGCCCGTGCCGCCCGGCCCCAGCGCGAAGGCACGCGGCTCAAACCCCTCAATCGAGGTCACCGGCGGTGATAGAATCGACGACAGTGAGAGAGTCGGCGGCGGGTTGACGTTGGCGACCGTCGGCGCTGGCGTTGGCGTGGCAGTCAATGGGCTGGCTTCGGTGTCGTCGCCCGTGACGGGGGTGTTGGGCGGGAGCGTGGCCGCCAATGTCGGGTCTTCCGGCGCAAGCGTGACGAAGGTTGGCGTGGCATCAATCGTCGGCACAACCGGCGGGACGGTCACCGTTACGGTGTCGGTCGGTGACGGAATGGGCGTCCATGTCGGCGCTTCGGTGGTGGCGAACGGGTCGAGGGTGGGGGTGGCGCTCTGCCCCGGCGTGGGGGTGGACTGCGGCGCTTCGGTCAGCGTGGCCGAGGCGGTCACGGTTGGCGGCGTGGTTTCGGTCAGCGTTGGGAGAATGGTGTTGGTTGGGCGCGGCGTCGGTGACTCCGGTGGGGTGTTGGTCGGCAGTGGGGTAGGGGTATTGCTGGGGGTTGGGCTGATGCTGGGCGTGTTGGTCGGTGTAGATGAGGCCGTCCGCTCCAGCTCGAACCTCGGCAGCGTGGTATTGGTCGGTCGAATGGTCGGGGTGGGGCTGTCGGTCGGCGCGGGCGTAACCGAGGCGGTCGGCTCGGTGGTGGCGGTCTGAGTCGGGGCATCCGTGCTGGTCAGCGTGGGAATCGGGGTGCGGGTAGGGTTTAGCCCAATGGCGGTGACCTGCGGCGTCGGTGACGGGGTGCGTGTCGGCGCGACGGTAGGGGTAGACTGCGGCAGCGGACGCCCGGCGCATGCCGAGAGCAGCAGCGCCAAAACCAAAATTGCGACGCGACGCAGCATCATCCTTCCCCCTTTTACTTCACCCAGCCAAACTTCTCCTTTTAGTATACCGCAGGCGCAGCCTACGCTAGCCCGACGCGCCCGCTACGACCAGTCGCCGCGCAGCCCACCGACCGCCAAAACTGCTGCCGCCACCATCACCAGCGCGGCGGGCAAATGCCAGCGGCGAAACCAGCCGCGCCACGTCATCAGTCCGATAATGAATAGGACTCCGGCGGCCAACAGCATCCCCATCCGCTGAACGCGCCAGCGCGGGGCGACCAAGCCAAATTCGCCGGGCGCTTCCCACACCCAAAAGGCTGAATAATCAGCGAGGTTGGCGACTTCAGCCCCGTAGGCGCAGGCGTTCGCCTCACACGCCCACCATACCCCCGATGCGACGATAGGGACGGCCAGCGCTGCCGCTGACCACAGCGCCCAGCGCGCTTCGGGGCCTAGAGGGAAGGTCGCCAGCCACACACCCAATCCGCCGCCGACCAGCGCCCACAACCACGCCAGCCCGCCGCGCCCGATGTCCGTGATTTCGGCGGGGTTGGCGCCGTAGTACCCCCAGTTTTCGGCCACATAACCGATTCGACCGATGATTACCGCCGCTGCCAGCGCGACCAGCGCGACGTTCGCCACCGTGCCGGGCGTGACGTGTCGGCGGGCGGCCCACGCGCTCACGGCGAATGCGGCCAGCGCCGACAGCCCAATCAGCGCGGGGAAGGACGGAACCGACCAGCCCAAGATATTTGCCCACGCGCCGTCTACGCCGAACAACATGATTTTTTACCTCAGCGCCGCGAGATTGCGGTGTACAATGTCGCCGTAACCGGGTCGCCCGCATCCCACCATGCCAGCGTGAGGTCTCGCTCGGTATTAGAAGCGACGGCGGGTGGGGCAATCAGGCGCGGTGCATCTTCGACGACCGTCTGCGCGGCAAATGGGAGGCCACCACGCCAGTAGACCACGCCCAGCCCACCCGACCAGACGGCGGCGGTCGGCAATGCATCGGATTGGCCGCTGGCGGGCAGCAGCCAGCCAGTCAGTTCGGTTCCCAAGCCCGCACCTTCCAGTGCGCCGTGGTTGAACCCGGCCTGCGGCGACTCGGTTGGGTCGGTCGTCAGCCCCAGCGGGATGGCGGGCGGCCAGCCCCCCTCTTGAGACGCGCCCGCCGTCCACCAGACCTGACCGCCCCCGTCAGCGGCCATGATTTGCCAGAACAGGTAGGCGTGGGTCGTGTCTGCACCGACCGACAGGCTGGTCAGCGTGTCGCTGGGGGCGAGCGTGGGCCCATCCGCCACACGCACTGCCGCAGACGGCTGGGCGTCGGTCAGTTCGGCGCGATAGGCCGCCCCGTCAGCCTCGGACAGCCAGTACAGCCACGTCTGACCGTCGGCGCGCAGCAGGGTGGGGTGGTCAGCGGCGGCTTGGATGCGCTCTGGGGTGCGCGCCCGCCCGCGCCCATCGACTCGGCTGGAAAACAGCGCTGGTTCAGGGATGGGCGTTGCGCTCCACACCACCCACAGCGAGCCGTCGGGTTGGGTGGCGGCGCTGTAGCGCACGACCGGCATTTCAGCCGCCACCAGCGCTCCGTTGGCGGTGGAACCGTCAGGGTTGAGCCGGGCGATGGTGAGTTGACTGCCCCGCGCCGGGTCGTGGTCAAGCCACACGGCGAAGAAACCACCCTCAGCGGCGGTGTGCAGGGTCAGAGCATAGGGCGCGCGCGCCGTGATGGGCGTCTGGATGGGCTGGCCGTCGGTGAACAAGGTCAGACGCTCCACCCCGCCTCCGATGGGCTGGAAAGCCGCTAGCGTGAACCCGTCACCGTCAGCGGCCAGTGCGGACGGGCTGATGCTGGGCGATTGGGCGAGTGCAGCGGCTTGACCCCATGCCGTTTGGATGGGTGGTGTGGGTGGCTGTGGGGCGATAGGGGTCGCCGTCGGGGGCTGCTCGGTCAGGTTACAGGCGAGTAGTGCCAGCACGACCGCCAGCCAGCCCCATCCCCGGCGCACCACCGCTAGACCTCGCTGGTGGCGGCGATGCCGTCCGGGCCAGTGTAGGTCACGCGCTTAGAAAGATAGTAGGCGGCGGTGTTGACCACATACTGCGCGGCGGGCAGCGTCAGGTTGATGAGGACGGCTTCCTCGCGCCCGAAATAAAAGGCGACGTGATAGCGGTCACCCTTCATCACCATGTTCTTGACAATCCAACCGGCCAAACCCGTCTGGCGGGCGGCCATGGCTACCTCAATCTCCTCGATGTAATCCCAGCGGATAGTGTCGCCGTTGATGATGACATCGACCGAGCCGGGGTCAAACTTGCCGCGCAGCGAGTCCTGTTCGGATTGGGCGAGGCCGTCCATGTTCGGGCGGTAGTTGATGCGCTGTAGGTACGACATGGGAATTACTCCTAAACTAGCCAGATTCCCCCTCGCCCCTTGTGGGAGAGGGGGCGAGGGGGTGAGGGGAAACAACACACACCCCTACCCCCCATCGCCGGGCGCTGGCACGACCTCGACGAGGATGAGGTTTAGGCCGGGGACTTCGGGGCTGGGTGTCCCGTCGGTGCGATAGGCGACCACCTTAAGCGTGTGGCCGCCGATGCCGCTGGCGACCCAGTTCATCTCGGCGCGGAAGGCGGGGACGGCCACGGTGGGTGAACCCTCGTTAATTTTGATGCCATCGACCCAGAATTCGACGCGGGCAATCCCCGCGCTGGTATCCTCGGCCAGCAGGTCAACCGTGATTTCTGCACCGTCGTAGATTTGGGCGTTGTTCTCTGGGAACAGGAAGCGCGCCTGCGGCAGGTCGGGCGTTGGGATGGGTGTGGCGGGTGGGGTGGTCAGTGAGCAGGCCGACAGGCAAAGCGCCAGCACAACCGCGATGAGAAGTCTCGGCATAAGCCCCAGCTTGGGTTAATATCCGGTTCTGCTGTCCATTATCCGCCCGCTTGCGGGGGGAGCGCAAGGGCACACGCTGCAACTTTCACCGGGCGCTCACCGTAAAAAGAGGGTATAAAGCAATCATCCAACACGCACAGCGACAGGAGCCGCGCCCCCACCATGTTCTACGATGAAAAGCCCAAGAACGAAAAGTCCAAATTTAAGGATAAGAACGACTACGAGGCCGGTTTCGATGACCTGCTCTCGGTCGGGGTTGATGAGCCGGATGACCGCGTGGTGCGAGGCATGACTCGCCGCCCTGATGACCTCCCCGGCTGCGGCGACTACGTGAGCGCGTCGATGCAGTATCCGTTCAGCGGAGATGGGGTGTTCATGCGGCTGCTTGTGACGGGGGCGATTGGGTTTATCCCGTTGTTGGGCGCAATCCTGCTCAGTGGTTATGGTATCCGGGTGGTGCGGCGGGTGCTGCGCGGCCAGCGCGGTCTGCCCGCGTGGAACGACCTCGGCGGCGACTTCACACGCGGTTTGGGCGTCTTCTTTGGCAGCTTCATCTTCGTCATTTTGCTGGCGCTTTCAACGGTGGCGGTCATCACCATCCCCATCGTCATGTTCTTGGGCATCCCGATGTTCTCGTATATCTTCAGCCGCTACGCCGCCACCGAGGATTTCTCGGCTTTTCTGGACATCTTTGGCGCATACCGCTACGTGCTGAACAACCTGTGGTCATCGGTGATTGTGACGTTTGCTTTCTTGTTGGTAGGCATCCTGTGGGGCATCTTTATCCCCATTGGCCTCGCGCTGTTCGTCATCCCCGGCATTGTCTTGACTGGCGCGGCCTTTACCAGCGCTTACTACCTGATGGGTGCATGGCGGCGCACCGCCGGGATTGAGGCGTAAGCATCACCCAGAAATCCTAACCCATAGCAAAGGCGCACCCAACAGGGCGCGCCTTTCGCTTTACTGGCGTCCGAAAACATGAATATCAGCTAAGACCTCGGTTTGGTGCTGGAAATCTTAACACTTATTTCGATACAATATTTTGTAAAATAACGATATGAACTTATCTATCCAATAATAGTCCTATCCCAACGACCGACTGAGCAAGTCCCCATCGCCCATCCCTAACGCACGACCCCCAACAAATATCCCCCGGAAACGGGACACATCTCTCCCCCTGAAAGACAAGGCGCTGACGGTCACCATACCGCCAGCGCCTTGTCTTTGGTGGTTGATGTGAAATCAAACCGACCTATTCGCCTATATAACCCTTGGGGTTCAAACCCCAAGCTATCCCTTGCGACGGGAAGCCCACTGAAGGGCTTGCCCCGTCGCTTTTGCGCCCGAAACGAGGTTTACACAGGTCAAAAGCAGCCCCTTTAGTGGGCTTGGCTGTTTTTCTCTAGCTGGAGGCTTGAGCTTCCAGCGGCGAAAGTCACAAACCATTTCACGTTGAGCGCCTTGTCTTTTGTCCACCGCCTACCCACCCATCCCTACCCACAGCGCCCGCCGGGGTGTATCTTATGGGGCGGTACTGATTGACCACCACGAAGGCCACCCGTATGCGCCGTGACGCCGCCATTATCGCCCTGCTGTTCGTGCTGCCGCTGATTTTATTTTGGCCGCAGACGGTGGGCGGAAAGACCCTGCTCCCCGCCGAAAATTTGTATCAGTGGGAGCCGTACTACAGCGAAAAAGCGGCGGTGGGCGTGCCGGAGTTCCCGCACAACCACCTGTTAAGCGACCTCGTGCTGCAAAACATGCAGTGGAAGTCGTTTATGCGTGACGAGCTGGCGGCAGGCGAGTTTCCGCTATGGAATCCGCACCAATTCAGCGGAATACCTTTCCATGCGGCGGGGCAGCAGCAGGTGGTCTACCCCCTGAGCATCATTTTCTATGCGCTGCCGCTGGCCGCCTCTTACGGCTGGTTTACGGTAATCAACCTGTGGCTGGCGGGCGTGTTTATGTATTTATTCGTGCGGGCGCTGGGCGTCAGCCGATTCGGGGCGGTGCTGGCGGGCATCACCTATCAACTGTGCGGCATGTTCATCGCGAGCGCAGTCTTCCCGATGATTATCGGCGCGGCGGTCTGGCTGCCCCTCATCCTACAGATGTGTGAGTACGTGCTGCGGCGGCAAACGCTGCGCGGGACGGACGCCACCCCGGTTTGGGCGGCGGTCGGGGCGGTCGCGCTGGCGTGCAGCGTCCTCAGCGGCCACGCTGAACTGACCATCTATACGCTGTTGATTGCCGGATACTACAGCGCGGCGCGATTGGTCGGGTTGTGGTGGTCAGACAAACGTCCGCCGGTCATGCGCGGCGTGTGGCTGATGGGGTTGGTCGTGCTGGGGCTGGCACTGTCGGCCATCCAGCTTGTCCCGCTGTATGAACACGTCCAGACCAATTGGCGCGCCGAGCGCAGCGACCTCGAACTGGTGCGGAGCTACGCCCACCCAGCCCGCGACATCCTCCAGTTTGCGCTGCCCAATTTCTACGGCAGCCCCGCCCACCACGGCTATTACGACCTGTTCAATGG